>VCMI01000059.1 GCA_006222135.1 Thiomicrorhabdus sp.
ACACGACGACTCTTGACCGTCTTTCGACGGCTTGTGTATGTGCAAGCAACGGTCGCCAACCACGGGATTTAATATTGCGTTTGAGTTCACGGCTAATGGTCGATTTATGACGTTTTAACTCGTCTGCGATAGTCGTAATGCTATATCCGGCACGTTTGAGTCCGTAAATGTGATATCTTTCTTCTAAGGTCAGTTGATGATATGTGCTCATTGGGCAACACCTCTTTTGTGTAGGAACTTAAAAGGTAGCTTATCAACTGGCCTTTTTCAATTCCTATAGGTGTTGCACTTACTAGTTGAATCTATGTCTAGTTAAGAAGATTTAGTTAAGGAGTTTGCAAGTAATGATGGATAAATTTACCACACAGTTTCAGTCGATACTCGGTGCAGCGCAAACATTGGCGATAAACCATGATAATCAATTTATTGATCCGGTGCATATCTTGTCAGCTTTAGTGACTGAGCAAAGTCATCTATTACAGTTAGCGCAAGTTAATGTGCCATTATTGAGTCAATCGCTGGCCGAAAAAGTCTCTAGTTTGCCTAAAGTGTCCGGTGGGCAGGGTAATGTGCAGCTGTCACAAGCGTCGGCAGCTCTACTGAATGTCATGGAAAAACAAGCACAAAAGCGTGGCGATGCTTATATTGCCAGTGAGCTGTTTTTTGTCGCTCTATTAGACACCAGTGATATTGCCGCACAACTGCTTAAAAAAGCTGGCGCCAATGCCGAACAAATTAATAACGCAATCGAACAAGTCCGTGGAGGCGAAAAAGTGAACGATCAAAATGCAGAAGAGAATCGTCAAGCATTAGAGAAATATACCGTCGATTTAACCGCGCTTGCGGAATCCGGTAAATTAGATCCTGTGATTGGCCGTGATGATGAAATTCGTCGAGCGATCCAAGTATTGCAACGCCGTACCAAAAATAACCCTGTGCTTATCGGTGAGGCGGGTGTGGGTAAGACCGCAATTGTCGAAGGTTTGGCACAACGTATTGTGAATGGTGAAGTACCAGAAGGCATTAAGAATAAAAGAGTCTTGTCTTTAGATTTAGCGGGGCTTTTGGCCGGTGCAAAATATCGTGGTGAATTTGAAGAACGTCTTAAATCACTACTTAAAGATTTAGAAAAGGAAGAGGGTAAAGTTATCCTCTTTATCGATGAAATTCACACCATGGTCGGCGCGGGTAAAACCGAAGGCTCGATGGATGCCGGTAATATGCTCAAGCCAGCTTTGGCTCGTGGTCAATTACACTGTATTGGTGCGACGACTTTAGATGAGTATCGTCAGGATATCGAAAAAGATGCGGCCTTAGAAAGACGTTTCCAGAAGGTCATTGTCGATGAGCCGACGGAAGAAGATACTATTGCGATTCTACGTGGTCTAAAAGAGCGTTATGAAATCCATCACGGTGTTGATATTACCGATTCTGCAATTATTGCCGCAGCACATTTATCGCAGCGTTATATCACCGATCGTCAACTGCCGGATAAGGCGATTGATCTGATTGATGAGGCAGGTTCACGTATCCGTATGGAGATAGACTCGAAACCAGAGATAATGGATAAACTGGATCGTCGTCTAATTCAACGAAAAATTGAACAAGTGGCATTGAAAAAAGAGAAGGATGATGCTTCCAAGAAGCGTCTGACAATCCTTCAAGATGAAATAAAATCAATGGAAAAAGAGTATTCAGATTTAGAAGAAATTTGGAAGCGTGATAAAGCCGCATTACAAGGTGAACAAAAGTTTAAAGAGGCGTTAGAAGCCGCCAAAATTGAATTAGATTTGGCCCGAAGAGCGGGTGATCTGGCAAAAATGTCAGAGATTCAATATGGGAAAATACCAGAGCTTGAAGCTAAAATTAAAGCCGCTGAAATAGCTGAAAATGAAGCCGAATCTGATGGTGAATTCCATTTGTTAAAAAACAAAGTGACTGAAGATGAGATCGCCGAAGTGGTTGCACGTTGGACGGGGATTCCAGTGTCACGCATGCTAGAAGGTGAGCGTGAAAAACTTCTGAAAATGGAAGAAGAGTTAGGCAAGCAAGTGATTGGTCAGAGTGAAGCGGTTACAGCCGTATCGGATGCTATTCGTCGTTCTCGTGCTGGTTTGTCTGAACCCGGACGCCCTAATGGTTCTTTCCTCTTTTTAGGGCCTACAGGGGTCGGTAAAACTGAGTTGACCAAGGCTTTAGCCGATTTCTTGTTTGATACGACGGATGCTATTGTCAGGCTGGATATGTCCGAATTTATGGAAAAACATTCTGTCTCTCGTTTGGTGGGGGCGCCTCCAGGTTATGTCGGCTATGAACAAGGTGGTTACTTAACCGAAGCGGTTCGTCGTAAGCCTTATTCCGTTATTTTATTAGATGAAGTCGAGAAGGCGCATCCTGATGTTTTCAACATCCTATTGCAGGTGTTGGATGATGGACGCCTAACCGATGGTCAGGGTAGAACGGTAAACTTTAAGAATACAGTGATTGTTATGACCTCTAATTTAGGGTCGCAAATCATCCAAGAGAAAGCTGGTAAAGCTTCTTATGAGGAGATGAAAGCCGATGTTATGGAAGTGGTTGGTGGACATTTTAGACCTGAATTCATTAACCGTATTGATGATATTGTGGTTTTCCATCCATTAGATAAAGCCCAAATCCGTGCCATTACTGGGATTCAGTTGCAAAGCTTAAGAGATCGTTTAATGGATTCTGAGATTAGCTTGGAATTAGATAAGGCTGTCTTAGATTTATTGGGTGAAGCAGGCTTTGATCCAGTATTTGGTGCAAGACCTTTAAAGCGAGTTATTCAACAACGTGTTGAAAATCCATTAGCACAGAAAATATTGAGGGGTGAATATCCAGCCGGTTCAACGATTCATGTCACATTAAAAGGCGAAGAAATTCAATTTAATTAATTCAGAGATAGGTTTATTGAGATCGTTTAAATTGAAACTGAAATTATGATGTTAGCCATCTATTCCAATAGGAGTAGATGGCTTTTTTGTATCCGTGGTAGGATCTGCAATTGCAGATGTATGGATAAAATAAATTAGGATAACGTAGGTTTAGTGGTCAATATGATGGGCTTTATTGATTTTTTATAAGCTTTTTTAACGGCTTTAGCAACACGAAGTTCCACTTCGATATATTCAGCGGTAGACATGTAGAATGACATATCAATATCGTAGCGAATATAGCGCGGTACGATACGATTTAAAGCGATACAAGCCATATCAGCCAAGGTGTCTTCGTCATCAATCTTATCTGCATAATATTCTTTGATTTCATTAAAAACCAAACGTTCATAATAGTTGTGAACCGTATCCATCGCCATAGTGGCTCCAATGTGTCGCTAACGTTAATTTTTTAATTTAAGGGCTATTCAACTCAGCTTCTAAGTTCGCCTTCATCAAATTCATCACCAACTATACCGCAGATTGTTGGATAACAACAGAGTAAAAAAAGCACCTCTAAAGTCACCAAGCGGATTAATCGCTAGAGATTTTTAAAGGTGCTACAAGTCCAACTTTAGAGCTTAATGATAAAGGATTACTTCTCCCTTGAAATCGCTCTATGGCCAATGTCGTCACGGTAGTAGGCTTCTTCCCATCTCACCAACTTAAGACCTTCGTATGCGCGCTTTTGTGCAGCGGTCACGTTTTCGCCTAAAGCTGTCACACATAATACGCGCCCACCTGTGGTAATAACATCACCGTTTTCATTTAGGCTTGTGCCAGCATGAAATACCTTTAAGTCCTGCGCCTCGGCCTTATCTAAACCAGAAATGATATCACCCTTACGATACTCATCAGGATAACCTCCAGCAGCCATCACCACACCTAGTGCGGCACGACTGTCCCACTGGGCCGATACTGTATCCAATTTACCATCGATCGCGGCTAAACATAGAGAGGCTAAATCAGACTGTAAACGCATCATAATGGGTTGCGTTTCAGGATCGCCAAAACGACAGTTGAACTCAAGCACCTTAGGGACGCCATTGTGATCAATCATCACGCCAGCATATAGGAAACCGGTATAAGGTAGGCCATCTTTCGCCATGCCTTCAATGGTCGGCTCAATGACCTCTTTCATAATTCGATCATGAATTTCACGCGTGACCACTGGGGCAGGCGTATAAGCACCCATTCCTCCCGTGTTAGGGCCTGTGTCACCGTTATTGCGTGCTTTGTGATCTTGTGATGTTGCCATGGGTAAGATGTTTTTACCATCGGCCATAACAATAAAGCTGGCTTCTTCACCGACTAAAAACTCTTCGATCACCACTCGGGAACCGGCATCGCCAAACTTATTGCCAGCGAGCATATCTGTTACAGCGTCTTTCGCTTCTTGCATTGTCTCCGCTAGAATAACGCCTTTACCCGCCGCTAAACCATCGGCTTTTACGACAATCGGTACGCCGACTTTATCTAAATAAGCATGCGCAGGTGCAATTTCAGTAAAGACGTCATAAGCGGCTGTTGGAATGTTGTGTTTCG
>VCMI01000060.1 GCA_006222135.1 Thiomicrorhabdus sp.
ACACGACGACTGTGAATAACAAGCTCCCAGCAGTCATGAGATATTCTTTTTTTTGCTTTACTTGACCGTCTTTCGACGGCTTGTGTATGTGCAAGCAACGGTCGCCAACCACGGGATTTAATATTGCGTTTGAGTTCACGGCTAATGGTCGATTTATGACGTTTTAACTCGTCTGCGATAGTCGTAATGCTATATCCGGCACGTTTGAGTCCGTAAATGTGATATCTTTCTTCTAAGGTCAGTTGATGATATGTGCTCATTGGGCAACACCTCTTTTGTGTAGGAACTTAAAAGGTAGCTTATCAACTGGCCTTTTTCAATTCCTATAGGTGTTGCACTTACTAGTTGAATCTATGCATCTATAAAACCATCTTTCTTTTACTCTGAGGAGCGCTTTGGATCTAGAAGATATGATTGTTCATTTGAACGGTAACTTTGTATACTCGATAAAGTATCAAGCTTTTAATAAAGAGTCACCATAAACATGTCCCAACCCACTCCTTTAAAACGTGCTATTTCTTTGCCTATGCTGGTGCTATATGGCTTAGGCACGACGATTGGTGCCGGCATTTACGCTTTGGTCGGCGAGCTCGCTGGAATATCGGGTTATCTAGCCCCCATGGCCTTCTTGATAGCTTCTCTGTTAGCGGGCATCACCGCACTCTCCTTTGCAGAGCTTTCGAGCCGTTTTCCCTGGGCGGCAGGTGCCGCACTTTATACCCGTGAAGGTTTTGGTTCTGAACGCTTTTCAACTTTAGTCGGCTTATTGGTGGTTTCAGCTGGCCTGGTCTCTTCAGCGGCTTTAGTGAACGCCTTTGCAGGTTACCTAAACCAATTAATAGATCCATGGATTGAATTAGACCGTGTGACTATTGTCTTACTAGCCACTCTTTTTTTGGGTCTATTTGCCGCTTGGGGGATCATGCAAT
Organism: Thiomicrorhabdus sp.; assembly: GCA_006222135.1. Taxonomy (GTDB): domain Bacteria; phylum Pseudomonadota; class Gammaproteobacteria; order Thiomicrospirales; family Thiomicrospiraceae; genus Thiomicrorhabdus. The sequence goes on from VCMI01000060.1 coordinate 930, forward strand.
CTATCCTCATCACTGCGGCCATGACCCTACTAGGAATTGCAGGTTTAATCACTATCATTTATGTGGGTCATGGCGCTTTAGCGGATCTATCGACAGAGTGGCCAAAACTGATACCCACCGCTGACTTCACCAGTTGGGGCTTTATTTTCGCCGGCTCTTTATTGGCCTTTTATGCCTTTATCGGTTTCGAGGATATGGTGGACGTCGCCGAAGAGGTCAAAGATGTTAAGCGTAACCTTCCGCTAGCGATTTTATTGACGCTGGGCATCACAACCGTGTTTTATATGTTGATTATGACGATCGCTGTCTTGTCCATGCCACCAGAAACGCTTGCACAAAGTTCCGCGCCAATGGCTCTGTTGTATCAATTCCATACCGGTGAGGATGCCAAATTCATCAGTCTTATCGGGTTATTAGCCATTGTCAATGGGGTATTGATCCAAATGATTATGGCATCCAGAGTGCTTTACGGACTGAGCTCTAGGGGACAACTACCGGCTTTACTGAGTCGTGTGCATCCCAAAACACAGACACCACTTTTCGCCACCGCCTTTAGCATTGGCGGCGTGGTGATTTTAGCCATCGTGGGACGTCTCGGGTCTTTAGCCGAATTAACTTCAATCATCATGTTAATTGTCTTCTCGCTAGTCAACCTTTCACTCTGGCGAATCAAGCAACGTCAGCCTCATAACGAGGGCAATATAAACTTACCAAGCTGGATATCCCTGCTCGCTTTTATTGCCAGTTCTGCTTTTGTGATTTTAGAAGTCACTCACTTTTTCTTTAAATAACGACTTTCCACCCCCAACTCTCCTCTAAAATAGAGACTTAGCCACGATCAAAATTTGGATTTTTTAGATGAATTATCAAGTTGCATTGGTGACCGGCGCTTCCAGCGGAATCGGCAAAGCCATCGCCGAAAACCTTGCCAAGCAAGGTATTAAATTAATCCTGCTCGCCCGCAGAGCGGAACGGCTCGAAGCCTTAAAAAACCAACTCACGTCACAGACGCAATGTCATATTATTGCCTGCGACATTAATGACCATGCCACCCTAGAAAATGAATTAAAAAACTTGCCAAAAGCCTTTCAAAAAATCGATATTTTGGTGAATAATGCTGGCCTGGCGTTAGGAGTAAGTCCAGCACAGGAAGCGGACTGGATGGATTGGCAGACCATGATTAATACCAACTGTATGTCTTTGGCATTTTTAACCCATCAACTCCTACCAGGCCTGGTCAAACGAAATCACGGACATATTATCAATATCGGATCGATTGCCGGGACTTATCACTACAAAGGTGCCAATGTCTATGGTGCCACCAAAGCATTTGTAGAGCAGTTCTCCATTAATTTACGCAGTGATCTATTAGGCACCGCAATACGCGTGACCAATATTGAACCCGGCATGTTAAATGAGAGTGAATTCTCGCTGGTGCGTTTTAAGGGAGATGAGATGAAAGCGGGACAGGTTTATGCTGGGCTAGAACCGCTTAAATCGTCAGATATTGCCGAGAGTGTGGATTGGATTTTAAACCAACCTGCACATGTCAATATCAACCGAGTTGAGATTATGCCGGTGCATCAAGCCCCTGGCGGACCTATCACGGCTAAAAATGGTTAAAATCCAGCTGCTTTTCGTTGTACCCCAAGGGCACTTCTTCGGGCGTCAAATTTGGTAATAGTGCACTATTGCAAAATTTTTCGCCTCAATCAGCAGAATTTTTCCTCATTTTTATCTCCCCCCTAACGCCTGAGAGAATCAAAATAAGCTTATTTCGCTAAGCACTTTCCCTTTAAAACTTTTTGGTAACGACTTAACCGTTCTCTGATATGATAATTAGCATGATTCGATATTTAAGACTGAAAGTCCACAAGATTGGACGCGCTACCAAACGCTCAGTATTTCTAAACAAATATTTCCCCAAGTTTAGAGACCGAGTCTATTGGGCGGGTGACAGACACTCCTTTGCAAAAGCTGGTTTTATCGGCATGTTTTGCATGATGTTGCCCATTCCTTTTCAAATGGTATTTAGCTCAGCATTTGCCTATTACTTACGCGCCAATATCCCACTGGCAACTGCTTTGGCTTGGATTACCAACCCATTAACCATGTGGCCGATTTGGTATGGCGGCTATCTATTTGGCACTTGGTTTTTCGGCACGCCCGACCTTTTTCAGGCTTCCGAGCACATTACCATTGGCTCGCAAATCTGGTTTAATGAAGTTTTCCCACTGATTTGGAAACCTTTTTTCTTAGGTAATATTATATTGGGCAGTCTATTTGGAACGGTCACTTATCTCATTATTGGCTACTTCCATTGGTCTTACATTACCAATATCAGTAAAAAAGTTTTAAGAAAAACTAACCCCCCTTTTTATTTCGATTGTCAGCGGCTAAAGCCAAAGAGTTATGTATGCCTAACGTAATCCCTACATCGCACTCCGCCCCAATCACCGTCACGGCTAATGACATTATCAGCTTTTGGTTTTCTACAGAAGCTCAAGCCTTATGGTTTAACTCCACGCCCGAATTCGACCATGATATCAAGAATCGTTTTGAGAGCTTATGGCAACAGGTTCAACAAGACAATCAACTAGAGATGCTAACCGAATGGTCGCAAAGCCCTGAAGGGGTTTTGGCTTTATGCATTTTGCTCGACCAATTCCCGTTAAATATGTTTCGTGGTGAGGCCCGTAGTTTTCAAACTGAATCCCTGGCAATCACCCTCGCCAAACAAGGTATAACGAACGGGTTTGATTTACAGATTCCCCATGATGAATTGATGTTTTTTTATATGCCACTCATGCACAGTGAAACCCTTGAGGATCAAAACCAATCGGTTGAACTTTTTAGCAAAGCCGGTCTCACTCACAACATGCGCTTCGCACAACACCACCAAAGTTTGATTAAGCGCTTTGGACGTTTTCCGCATCGTAATCGCATTTTAGGTCGAACCAATACGCCAGAAGAAGTCACCTACCTAAACTCTAAAGAAGCTTTTACGGGATAAGTAAGACGGAATATAAAGTCACCAGGCCTGGTGACTCTGTATAACAATGATTCAGAAGTCACATAAAATGCCCTTCCAATGAAGTCTCCTCAATGACCCCAATTTATCAAGCATGAAAGCCTAGTGACATGCTAAAATACGCCCAATTTAAATGATTTAAGCGTAATGCTTTTAAAGACGCTTTCCCAAACTTTATACCTAAGGTAAAACGCCATAATGAGAACTTCCAACTTACTACTTGCTACCACTCGTGAAACCCCTGCTGATGCGGTTGTTATCAGCCATCAATTGATGCTTAGAGCTGGTATTGTTCGCCCGCTGGCTGGCGGACTTTATAACTGGTTGCCGTTAGGCGTGCGTGTTTTAAGAAAAGTAGAAGCCATTATTCGTGAAGAGATGAACCGCGCCAATGCACAAGAAGTGTTAATGCCAGTGGTTCAGCCACTTGAGTTATGGGAAGAGTCTGGGCGTTTACAAGATTACGGCCCAGAACTATTACGCTTTACAGATCGTCACGGTCGTGGTTTTGCGCTTGGTCCAACACATGAAGAGATCATTACCGATTTAGTGCGTAAAGAGATTCGTAGCTACAAGCAACTGCCAGTCACTTTCTACCAAATTCAAACCAAATTCCGTGATGAGATTCGTCCACGTTTCGGTGTCATGCGTTCGCGTGAATTCATAATGAAAGACGCCTACTCTTTCCATATGGACCGTGAAAGTCTTGAAAAAACTTACGCTGAAATGTACGAAGCTTACAACCGTATCTTTAGCCGTATCGGCCTAGATTTCCGTCCAGTACAAGCCGACACCGGTTCTATTGGTGGTGATGGTTCACACGAGTTCCACGTATTGGCGGATTCGGGTGAAGACGATATCGCTTTCTCTACAGAATCCGACTTTGCCGCCAATGTAGAACTTGCAGAAGCCCTAGCACCACGTGGTGAACGTGCCGAAGCAACCCAAGATTTGACGAAAGTTGCGACACCCAATAAGCACAGCATTGAAGACGTTTGTGATTTCCTACAGATTAAGAAAAAGAAAGCCGTTAAAACATTGCTGGTTAAAGGCGCAACGAAAGCCGCACCTGTGGTGGCTTTAGTGGTTCGTGGCGATCAAGAATTAAACGAAATCAAAGCGCAAAACTTAGAATTGGTCGCAGAACCATTTGAAATGGCCACAGATGAAGAAATTCTAGCGGCTGCAGGTTGTAACGCCGGTTCGATCGGTGCGGCTGGTTTAACGATTCCCGTGATTGTCGATCGCACAGCGGCACATATGGCTGACTTTGTCACCGGTGCCAATGAAGATGGTTTCCACTTTACGGGCTGTAACTGGGACAGAGATGCAACGCCTACATTGATTGCCGATATTCGTAATGTCGTCAAAGGTGATCCTAGCCCATGTGGCAAAGGTAAAATCCAAATTCGTCGTGGTATCGAAGTGGGGCATATCTTCCAGCTGGGTAACAAATACTCAACCGCTTTGAACGCCAATGTCCAAAACGAAAGCAGTCGCGCACAAATTTTAGAGATGGGTTGTTATGGTATTGGGGTAACGCGAGTGGTGGCCGCTGCGATTGAGCAAAACTATGATGCCAAAGGTATTATCTGGCCAGAAAGTATCGCGCCTTTCCAAGTCAGTATCGTGCCAATGCAAATGCACAAATCACCACGCGTGGCAGAGGTTGCTGAAGCAATCTATCAAGAACTAATGACCGCTGGTATCGAAGTTCTATTTGATGACCGTAGCGAACGCCCTGGTGTGATGTTTTCTGATATGGACTTGATTGGTATTCCACACCGCATCGTTATCGGTGAGCGTGGTTTAGATAATGGCATATTGGAATACAAATATCGTCGTGATGAAAAATCACAGGACATCCCACAAGCAGACTTTATGGCATTTTTATTGGAAAAACTGGGTAAATAGTAAACAATCACCCTTCACCTATAAAGCACCTCCAAAAAGAAAACCAATCAACTCTGATTGGTTTTCTACTTTGCAAGCTTGATTAAAATAAGCGGCAAGTTCCCTCTTGTACAACCCAAACTTTTAGATCCTATATAGCACTTAAATAGATAACTATATTACGAGATCGTCAAAGCGTTAATAAAAGTGACCCTGCGCTCATATGGTTTTATAAGGCCGCAGGACATGCCCTGAGCTCACATGGTTTTGTAAGGCCGCAGGACATGTCCTACGCTCACATAGTCCTGTAAAGCCGCAGGATATACCAGGCCTGGTGGCTTGGTTGATTTATCGATAAGGGTTATTCGACACTCCTAACTATGACTCTCGAATCACTCCCATAAACTTAAAGAAATCGCCGTGACTAAATGATCACCTTCAATAGAGGCGAGTTTGAAATTAAAACCTTTTGCCAATTTGAGCATGCCCTTATTTTCATTAAGGACCTCACCTTCCATGGTTTTTAATCCCTTCGATTTGGCATGATTAATCAAGCTACCTAATAACAGTTCACCCAGCCCTTGGTGTTGAAAGTCATCTCTAACCACAATCGCCATCTCACAAGAGTTACCATCGGGATTCGTTGTGTAACGTGCGACGGCAATTTCTATGGTTTGTGCGTTTTCATCTTCAGTGGTTATGATAAAAGCCATTTCACGATCGTAATCAATCTGCGTGAAGCGTGACAACATGGCTGGGCTGAGTTTTTGTAGATTTCCCATAAAGCGTAAATAACGACTGCGTTCGGATAGGTTATCAACAAAATCGACCTCCATCTTGGCATCTTCTGGTCGTATTGGACGAACAATCACTGCCAATCCCGTTTTAGTCTGTACCTTCTGAATCAACTCCGCAGGATAAGGGTGAATGGCCATATGTTGATAAGGAGTTTGATGCATATCGAGCTCTTTAACCCGGATACGAGCATCAACCGCCATGACGCCATGTTCATCTGCCAACAGTGGATTAATGTCCAGTTCAATAATTTCAGGCAGCTGTGAAACCATATCTGACACTCGCAACAGCACCTCCACAATCGCCGACACTTGCACGGCAGGTTGCCCACGAAAAGCACCCAACATTTTAGACACTTTCGTTCTGGTTATCATTCGGTTAGCAATGAACGCATTCAACGGTGGTAGTCCTATCGAGAGATCTTTGAGCACTTCAACCATCGTACCACCACTGCCGAAGGTAATCGCGGGACCAAAAACCGGATCGCGTATAGCGCCAACAATGAGCTCTCGTGCAGAAGTTGATTGATACATAGGTTCAATGGTGACACCTAAAACTTCAGTCTCTGGCTCAGCACTTTTAATGCGTGCCATCATTTGCTTAAATTCATCTCGCACAGCTTGACCCGTTTGAATATTTAACTTCACGCCGCCTACATCCGATTTATGCGTAAGTTTTGGTGAATTCACTTTAATACAAACGGGGAAACCTAAAGACTCTGCCGCCACCATAGCTTGATTGGCATTAGCCGCTTCAATGGCCTGGGTCATTTTAATACCAAAGGTATGCATCACCGCACGGGTTTCAGTCGTACTTAAAAAATCGCGTTTTTCTTCAATGGCCGTACGAATGATCAAACGCGCGCCTACGGCATCGGCTTGCGTACAGTGCTGATCGCCAGCGGCTGGGGCTTGCATTAATAATTGTTGATTTTGATGATATGCCGATAAAAACGCAAACGCCTCAACTGCATTTTCAGGGGTTCTAAAAGACGGAATTTTATGACGAGTAAAGTCGTTACGGCCCTCTCGAACTAGATGCTCGCCTAACCAAGCGGTAAAGACGGGTTTGCAGTGTGGGGTCTTTTGTACAAACTCGGTGACGGCTTTGGCAATCGCGGTGGGATCGGTCATCGCCTGCGGCGTTAACAACACAAGAATACAATCAAACTGATCATCTGCCTGACAGATTTCTAATGACTGTCTATAGCGCTCACTCGTCGCGTCACCTAAAATATCGATGGGATTACTATGTGACCAGTGCTTTGGTAAACAGGCATTTAAAGCTTCAATAACTTTTCGAACTCGGCTGAGGCAGTTTAAGCCCTAATTCTGCGGCACGGTCGGTTGCCATTACGCCTGGACCACCCCCATTAGTTAAAATGGCGAGTCGATTGTTTTTAATGGTTATATTGTCTGATAGTGTTTTAGCCGCCGCAAACAGCTGTGAAATGGTGAGCACTCGAATCGCCCCCGCACGCTCTATGGCCGAGTCAAAAACATCATCACCACCGACAATGGCGCCCGTGTGAGACATCGCCGCCAAGTTACCTTCCGGCATACGACCCGACTTTAAGAGAATCACGGGTTTCATACGTGCGGCTGCTTTTAAACCACTCATAAAGCGACGCGCATCCGTCACGCCTTCAATATATAAAAGGATGCTGTGCGTCTCAGCATCCGATGCAAGGTAGTCAAGAATTTCACCAAAATCAATATCCGCCGCATCGCCCGTAGACGCGACCAGCGAAAAACCGACATCATTCGCTTCTGCCCAATCCAAGACGGCGGTACACAAAGCGCCCGATTGAGAGACTAAGGCTAAATTACCCGCAGAGGCTTGGTTCTTACTAAAGGTGGCATTCAGACCAATTTTTGGGCGTAAAATACCAAGACAATTAGGCCCTAACAAACGCATGCCATAACTATGAGCAATCGCCGTAATCTTCTGTTGCAGCCGCTTACCGACATCATCTTCAAAACCGGCAGAGAGAATAACCGCATTGGAAACCCCCTTCTCTCCACAGGCCTGTATGATGGATAAAATGGACGGCATCGGTGTCGCGATCACCGCTAACTCTGGAATCTCCGGCAGATCAGCTATATTTTTATAACAGGCTTGATTTTGCACCGTATCATGTTTAGGATTAATAGGGTAAAGCGCGCCTTGATAACCGGCTTTAAGCAAGTTTTGCAATGCATTCGCACCGACCGACTCTAGGCGATCACTTGCACCAAATACGGCAACACTTTGCGGATTAAACAATTTTGATAAATAATGTGGTCCCATCGAACATCCTTCTGCGGAGAATAACTTAATGAATCTGTATATTACCCACTCTTCGTGCCGTTTGCATGACAATGGGCCAGATCATCCTGAAATAGCTCAGCGTATGAGTCGAATTCAGGACCAATTGATTAGTAGCCAGCTATTTGACTGGATACCACAGATGGAGTCGCGTGCCGCTAGTGATGCAGAACTGCTACTCTGTCATGCCGCTTCGCATCTGGAAAACATTAAAGCGAAACTGCCAAAAGAAGGCGTTGTCTGTATCGATGACGAAACTTGCTTGACTCCTGGTAGTCTCCTCGCCGCCAGACACGCAGTTGGTGCCGTTTTAGATGCGGTTGATGCGGTCGAGTCTGGCAAAGCCCAAAAAGTTTTTTGTAATGTACGGCCACCAGGCCATCATGCTGAATACGATCATGCCATGGGATTTTGCCTGTTTAATAATGTCGCTATAGGTGCCGCCTATGCCTTTGAAAAATATGGGTATGAACGTATCGCCATAGTCGATTTTGATATCCATCATGGCAATGGCACCGAAAGCTATGCCCGCAGGGAACCCCGCGTATTCTTTGCGTCTAGTTTTGAATCTGATATTTACCCTTTTAGCGAAGCCAAATCAGACATCCCCAATATGCTTAAAATGCCCTTACCAAAATACGGTGATGGTGAACGATTCCGAACTGTGTGGCGTGAGTTAGCTTTTCCGGCTTTAAGAGCCTTTAAACCGCAATTAATTCTGATTTCTGCGGGCTTTGATGGTCACACTCTAGATCCTATGGCCAATATGCGATTACATGAGAAGGATTATTTTTGGATTACTGAAGAGATTAATGCCATTGCCAAAGAGTTTGCTTCCGGTAAGGTTATCTCCGTGCTAGAAGGTGGATACGATCTTGAAGCCTTAAGCCTCTCTGCGCGTGAACACATTAAGGCTCTATTCGAACTGCATTTGTAATGAAACGGCGTGGCATTAGATTAGACCCTAACAAGATCCGCTATAAAATCTTACTTTTTCGACACGTTATTACAACGGTAGATATCAAAACTCATCTGCCCCTCAATCAACTCAGAGTTTGCCACAATGCTATCGCCCTGCATTTTGATAGCTTCATTTTGAGCCAACTTGATCAACTCCTTTTTCATTGCCTCAGCATCACGTTGATAAAAACCAACCTTAAACAGCGTAGTGGTCGAACTGCTGCCTAATTTCACACACTGACTCACCTCATCGCTTTGTAAAACCGCCACCGTCTCTGCGCCTTCGATAGGGTTGATCCAACTACACGCCGACATCGATATCAACACAATTCCCAGCAATCCTATTTTCAACATACTCATCCCCTTTATTAAATCGCTTAGTGAGCGTGATAAGTTTTCCAAATTCACTATAACTTCATACTGCAAAACCTTCTACAATTAGTCAAGCGCAGTACAATAAATTGTAAAAAAGGCCAATATACCCCATTCATTGAATGACCAGGCCTGGTGACTTATTCAAAGATATTAAATTTTAGACTAATACAAAGACTTATTATGAACCCTATTAAACCTTTTTCAGAATCCAGTGAACAGAACAAACAAGTCATACTGGATATTATCCAACCGCGGCTTTCAAAACTTAAGCGCGTTTTAGAAGTCGCCAGTGGCACGGGTCAACATGCTGTCTACTTTTCACATGAAATGCCTCATTTACACTGGCAAACTTCTGATTTAACTGAAAATCATTCCGGGATTAGCCAATGGATTACAGATTCATCGTTAACCAATATCGAGATGCCCATTCCACTCAACGTATCCTCTGACTCTTGGCCGAAGCAGACTTATGATGCGGTTTTCAGCGCCAACAGTTTTCATATTATGGCCGCATCAAATGTAACGGATTTCTTTAAAAATATCGCATCCGTTATCAATGATAATGGCTTGATCATTATCTACGGACCCTTCAATTATGACGGCCATTTTACTAGTGAAAGCAACGCCCGTTTCGATGCCATGCTTCGTGAAAGAGGTTGTGATAGCTGCATTAAAGATTTTGAGTGGTGTAATGAATTAGCCGAAAGTGCCGGTTTCAAATTGATTGAAGATCACGAAATGCCACAAAACAATCGCATTCTAGCTTGGCAAAAGCAGGATTAAAAGCGTATGAATTCCAATAATAGACCACACCATTGGTCGGATTCACACTCCCTTTATTGAGAATTTTGCGTAGCCAAACAACCAGGCCTGGTTCAAGATAATATTGATAAACGTAAACCTTTGGCCTTAAGCTAGATGGGTTTAATTAAAGCAGATATTGGAAGCGCTACCGATAAACACCTCTAAAATTTATCAATTCTACTAACAGATTAAGTTCCTATTACCCCCTGTAAATACGGGGATTTGAGCGATTTATAACCATTTATCAAGACCTTATATTTTTTGGGTAAATCCTTATATTTACTTCTGTAAAAATTATAGTTAAACAAGTTCTATTGCACTCTTATTTAGATATAATCAGTCCATTAAATTATTAAACAAGTATAAATAATAGATGCCTGAAAATCACCTTAATGCGAGTCGTATTCTCTATCTGTCAAAAATGGCACGCACCTCTGTCCTTGCCCAAATTGTATTTGCATTGTTACTCGCTACGATTCTTTCCTTATCAGGTATAAAAGAAAATCTGGTCTGCACATGGTTAGCAATCGTTTACGGTATTCTGGGCATTCGCTACTATTCTGCAAGACAAACTATCAAACAAGACCGACTCTCTTTTAAAATTGATCATGCTTTTATTAGGACTCAGATACGCACCCAAGCGCTTATTCTTTTTGCCTTAAGTCTTGCTTGGTCGCTTTCCTTTATTTTTCTGTTTATGGTCGAGCTCCCAGAACATCAATCCGGCTACCACATGATTGCCGCTATTTTCACAGTCGGTTTAATTGCGGGCGGTATCATCTCCCTTGGCACGGTCCGTCCTGTTCTGCTTGCTTTCGCTATTCCCATGACGGTTACAGTCACCTATTTATTCTTGAAGCAAGGTGATATTTTTCATGTCATGTCCGCTACTGCGACGATTGCCGGAGTTTCATTTCTGTTGATTTTCAGTATTTTATTTAGCAAACAATTTGATAAGAGTATCCGACAAACTCAACACATTAAAGACAATGAGTTGGAAATTATTACCCGTTTAGCGAAAGCGTCTGAATTTAGGGATGAGGAGACGGGGAACCACATTCTAAGAATGAGTTATAACTGTTATTTACTGTCAGTAGAGTGCGGTTTTGGTAAAGAGCGAGCTGAGCTCATGCTTTACGCAAGTTCGCTACATGACATCGGGAAAATAGGCATTTCTGATACGGTTCTGCTCAAGCCCGGAAAATTTAATGCCGAAGAAAGATTCATTATGAACAAACACCCTCTGATTGGCGCCAAGATATTAGGCAACTCTAATTCAGACCTCATTAAGCTCGCCAGAACCATTGCCTTATATCATCATGAGAAGGTAGATGGCACAGGTTACCCGCATGGTATCAAAGGCGATAAAATCCCTATTGAAGCGCGTATTGCGGCCATCTGTGATGTCTATGATGCATTGACTTCCGTGCGCCCCTATAAAAATGCCTGGTCCAATGAACAAGCGTTAAATTTTATTATTGACAATTCGGGTAGCCACTTTGATGCCGAGATAGTGCGCAAATTCCAAAATATTTACCCACAAATACTTGAGTATGCACAAACCTGCTCCGACTAATTAACCCGCATTTATCATCCGAAAACCCTGACCTTTAAATTAAGTAGGATTTTGGCTTTAAGGATTAACTTTAGAGCTCGTTACATACAATCCACACACATTCTTACTTTTCACTCTCTTACTCTTTAACGCACTTGTCTACCAGGCATGGCTGTTCTGCGGCCTTACAAAACCATGTGAGCGTAGGGTCACCTTCAATCTAGATTTCGTCTGAACATAAAACGCCATCACCACTATTTCGCAACAGTGTTTTCCATTAGAACGACTATATCTCTATGGAGAGGCATGTTAATATCTAAAACTGATTTAATAACGCAATAATACAAAATACTTTTCAGCCTAATGACTGATACATTCAAGTCGTAAGTGCAACAGTTTTAATTTCCCAGAACACCTCATTAGGTGTTCTGAATCCTAAACACTTTCTTGGGCGATTGTTGAGCTTATCAACAACCCAATCAATTTCTTCCTGAGTTACTTTATCGAAGTCTGTTCCTTTTGGAAAGAATCGTCTTAACAATCCATTGGTATTTTCATTGGTTCCACGCTCCCAAGAAGAGTAAGGGTGGGCAAAATAAAAATCTGTCCCAAGCTCTTTTGCCATCGTTTGGTATTGTGAAAACTCTTTGCCATTATCTGAAGTTAATGAATGAACAGGCCTGTTTAAAGCTCGTAATTGCTCAATGATGACAGCGCTAACGATGTCTGACTTTCTCGTGTTAACTTTAATGAAGTCGGTCGTGT
>VCMI01000061.1 GCA_006222135.1 Thiomicrorhabdus sp.
ACACGACGACTTTGGTTTTAAGCGTGCTAAAACCATCTGCATATCAAGTTGGTCAGGCGCGCCTTCGTAATCGTGTGCCAATGGAATATAGCAGGCTAGGTTATTGTCGTCATTCGGATTTTTAACGGCTAAGCAGATGCCGACAATCTTGGCTTGCAGGGTATTTAAAGAGGTGGTTTCAGTATCAATTGCAAATAGCTCGGCTTGTTCAATACGCTCAATCCAACGCTCAAACTGCGCGGGCATATAGATGGTTTCGTAAAGGCCTGTACTACTGCTTGCCGAGCTTTCTGTCGAAGTGGCCGTAGTACCATCGGTCGGTGCTGATTTGTTTACAAGAGGCGCAGGGGCTAGAGCGCCACTGGTTTTGGTGAAAGGCACTTGGCCATTCTGGATTTGCTTTAACCAATTGTTAAATTCATATTCGGTAAACAGTTCTTGTAGACGCTCCATATCAACCGGGTGGCGCTGGAGATCTGCTAAATGCACAGGCAGATCACAGTCCAATTTAATCTCGGTTAATTTACGCGAGAGAGCGAGTTGCTCTAAGTTATCACGTAAATATTCACCAATCTTGCCACCAATCATCGGTGAGTTTGCCACCAGGTTGTCAATATTGCCAAAAGCGGTTAACCATTTCACGGCGGTTTTCGGACCACATTTGGGAATACCTGGAATGTTATCGGAAGTATCGCCAACCAAGGCTAAATAATCGATAATTTGGTTAGGACGTACGCCAAATTTTTCCTGCACATATTCCGGAGTGGAATAGGTATTGGTCATGGTATTAATCAAGGTGACGTGTTCATTCACCAGTTGGGCTAAATCTTTATCGCCGGTAGAGATCAAGGTGTCGTGTTTGGCTTCGGTCGCTTGTAAAGCAAACGTGCCCATAACGTCATCGGCTTCGACGCCATCAATCACCAATAAAGGCAGACCTAAGGCTTTAACGATTTCATGAATCGGTTCAATCTGACTGCGCAGTTCGTCTGGCATAGGCGGGCGATGCGCCTTGTATTCTGAATACATCTCATTACGAAAGGTCGGCCCTTTGGCATCAAAAGTGACCACCATTTTTTCAGGGTGATACTTTTCGAGTAACTTACCGAGCATATTAATCACGCCATAGATCGCACCAGTCGGTTGGCCTTTACTGTTGGTCAGTGGCGGCATGCCGTGGAATGCCCTAAACAGATAAGAGGAACCATCCACCAAAATAAAGGGGCTTTCTGGATTGGTGATTATTTGTGGAGTCGATTCAGAATTCGATTCAGTCATTTTGTCGCCTGATATGGTAAAATTTGTCGCATTATTTTACCTTAGTTAGCGTTGATTTAATTATCCCTAACCAAAATTAAGAGACTTTACTCTATGTCTGTCTATACAGTCGTTGAAGAAAACCAGTTAATCACCTTTTTAGAAGAGTATGACGTAGGCCTTTTAGAGAGCTTTGAAGGGATTAGCGCGGGGATTGAGAACACCAATTATTTCGTTAATACTCGCCATAACGGTCAGTTGAAGCAGTTTGTTTTAACGATCTTTGAACATCATAGCTTTGAAGAGTTACCCTTCTTCCTGAATATTATGGCGTTTATGGCGGAGCATAAAATCCCCACCGCGCATCCTATGCCGACTCGTTCAGAGGGTTATCTAAAAGAGTTGTGCGGTAAGCCGGCCTCTTTAGTGACTCGTTTAACCGGTGGCGGAGTTGATCACCCTTCGGATGTGCAGTGTGGTGTAATGGGCACACAGCTGGCGGCTTTTCATCTGGCCGGTTTAGAATATGAGCAAACGCGCGCTAATGATCGGGGTATTGATTGGATGAAATCAACCTTTGACAGCATTTCTAAGCATTTAACGACCGAAGAGTCTGATTTAATCTCTGCTGAATTAGTCTATCAAAACCAAATCGATTGGGCGCACCTGCCACAAGGGGTCATTCATGCGGATCTATTTTGTGATAACGCCTTGTTTGATGGCGATGAGTTGACGGGCATTATTGATCTCTACTATGCCTGTAATGCGGCATTCTTGTACGATCTTGCTGTGATGGTCAACGATTGGTGTCGCGTCGATACCGAAAACCCAGCCGACATTCATTTTGATGAGTCTAAAATTGCCACCATGCTGTCTGCTTACCAACAAAAACGTCCATTAACCGAAGCAGAGCAAAAAGTCTGGCCCGCGGCACTGCGTTTAGCGGCTTTACGTTTCTTCTTATCGCGTCTAGAAGATAAGTGTCAGCCACGTGAAGGTGAAATGACGCAGATTAAAGACCCTGAAATCTTTAAAAAGGTGTTAAAAATTCACCAAGCTTAATTTTTTCTATCCCTCTCTATCCTGGGTAAACAACACTTTTGCCCAACTATTTGCCAAGACTAAAACTGACCCTGCGCTCACATTATTTTATAAAGTCGCAGGATATACCAGGCCTGGTCAGTTTTTACAATCACTACTTTTCAGTCGCTATTCCGCTTTTGTTAGGCGGGATTCTTTAGTAATCGCTGGGTTTTACTGGCTTGGGGCTTAACGATTGGACTGCAGATTTGTGCCGTTTATATTCCGTTTATGCATGAGGCTTTGCATACCGTACCGCTCGGCTGGTCAGATTAGGTGGTGATTTTCCTGGTCGCGTTACCGATCTTTATTGTTTCCGAGATTAACAAAAGAGTTCTCTGGCATCGTCAACAACAAGTGAATGCAAGAATCGTTTAGTCGTCTTAATTATGGTTTAGGATGAAATAGAGTTTCTTACCAGGCCTGGTAAAATTCTTTAGAAACCTTTTGAACCACGCCAATAACAAACCCCTCAGTCTTTGCGAGCAAAGCGAAGCAATCCATAGTTAAGGTCTAAATGCAGCGCTTCGTCGTAATTCATGGATTGCCACGTCGCTACGCGCCTCGCAATGACGGTGGTTTTAAGGCGTGTTGAATGCCGGAATGACTTTGATGTCAGGTCTGGTCTGGCTTAATGAATCACTATTTCTTATTATATTTACCGGTTAGGCTTGAACCTCGGCGCGCATTTGGGGCTTTCTCTTTGCCAGAGCCGCGGTTTGTCTTGCTGCTAGACTCACTGCTTCGGTCACGTGGGTTTTTAGGGTTTCGCTCATTTTGTGAACGGTTGGTTCTCGAACCAGAAGTCGCTTTATCTGCAGATTTTACCGATCGCTCTGGACGTTTTGAGTCTGTATTAAATGCGGACTTCAGATGTCGTGCATTCGGTTCGCCTTTGATGCTTGAGGTTTTGCTCGAGCCTAGAACGGCGCCGTTGATTTCATCCATCTCTTGTTGAGTCAAGTCTCGCCACTGGCCTACTTTTAGAGTGCCTAGATGGACGTTCATAATCCGGCTACGTTTGAGTTGGGTGACGGTATAACCCAAGTATTCCGCCATGCGACGAATCTGTCGATTGAGTCCTTGGGTTAAGATAATGGTAAATACAAAGCGACTGTCGATGCGCACTTCACACGGTTTGGTCGACGGTATCTAAAATCGGTACACCACTGGACATCTTGCGCACAAAATCATCCGTTAAAGGCTTGTCGACAGTGACCACATACTCTTTATCATGAGCATTTTCAGCGCGTAAAATCTTATTAACGATATCGCCATCACTGGTGAGGAAAATCAACCCTTCAGAGGGTTTGTCGAGACGACCAATCGGGAAAATACGTTGCGGATGATCAATTGCACGGATGATATTGCCTTTGACTTGGGACTCTGTAGTGCAGGTAATACCAATCGGTTTGTTATAAGCGATATAGACACGATCAGTCTTATCTTCGGGCATCGCCATAATCGATTGGCCGTCTACTCTAACATCATCCCCTGGCAACACTTTGGTGCCAAGTTCTGGCGATTTACCATTAATGGTCACCCGATTTTGTTCCACCAGACGATCGGCCTCACGGCGCGAACAAAAGCCGGATTCACTGATAAATTTATTGAGACGTTTTTCGACAGGGGTGCTCACAGGCATTCCAATTATTTAAGTTTGCGAAAGTGTAGCAAATCAAGGGCATAAGACAAAGTTAATTGCGTCTGATGAGATAGTTCATAGCCATTCTATACTGCTTCTCTGATTTGATGATGCCAGTTGTCTAGAAGGGCAGGACACTCATCTCTTAGGTGTTATTATCATGAAGGGCTTGGATTTTCTGAATATCTTGACGTTTCCAGCGCTTACCCTCTTCTACCATCGGGTATTTTGCCCATAGGGAGAATTCGCTACGTGTAATGCAATCACTGCGAGTTTTTTGTTCTCCGGCAATTTGCTTGAAGATCACAAAGTCTTTTTGCGGATCAGTACTCGGGGATTCATCAATGATTTGGCGTATAGACCACTCTTTATCTGCCTGGTCGTTACAGTAGAGACCCCCTAAGTGAATCTCTTGTGCTGTGAGGTGAGAATGCACCGCATTGTAATTGGCTAATTCAAAAATGCGTTTAATCTCGTCTTCATTGATACCAACGAATGAGTCGATCTGTTTTAAGGCTTGAATAAAGTCATCGTGTGAGATGGTTGCGGGCTTTTGAGTCGCTTCCAAAGCCGATAATTTAGGGTGCGGACTGAGCGCATCGTGACGGTTGAGATAAGCTGGATAGCGGCGCCAGTGGAAGATGAAATTGAACATCATAGCCACGACAAAAATAGCTAAAAGATTGAGGAGCACAGGGGTGATTAAAAACTGATAACCCAATTGATGAATGGATTCTCCACCGATCACGGCGGTTAAGGCGGTTGCGCCACCTGGAGGATGAATGCATTTTAGGTAGTACATGGCTAAGATGGTCAGGCCGACGGCACAACTGGCCGCGATAATAGGTTCATCAATAAAGAGAGCGCAACTCACGCCAATAAAAGCCGCTGAAAGATGACCTCCAAACAGGGGCCAAGGTTGTGATAAAGCGCCGTGTGGCATGGCAAATAGTAATACGGCTGAAGCACCCATGGAGGCGACTAAAGCCCAACTGGAAGGCAGGTCTAAAAAGGTTTGGTTGATGACAATCAGTAAGAAAATAGCGATAAATCCCCCCACAGCTGAGAGAATTTTTTCGCTGTGACTGACTGGCGCTTGGGTAATGCCGAGAAATTGCTTTAGGGTCTGTAATGCTTCTTTCATAAAAGAAACTTTCTCCTCATAAGGGGTTTGGTAAAGGGTTTATGGCGATTAAGACGCGCCAAACACCAAGCCGACATAGGTGGTTAAAGCCATGGCTAAACTGCCCCAGATAAACATTCGCACTGCGCCCTTAAGCATATTGGCACCGCCGGTTTTTGCGGCCAAAGCACCTAAAGAAGCCAATAAAAGCAATGAAGTGCCAGCGATAATATAACCAATATTTTCCATCGGTAAAAAGGCAATTAACAACACAGGAATGGCCGCGCCGAAAACAAACGAAGCCGCCGAGGCTAAGGCCGCTTGTAATGGTTTGGCACTGTGGGTGTCGGTAAGGCCTAACTCATCACGTGCGTGGGCACCTAAAGCATCATGGTCCATTAATTCGGTGGCCACTTTATAGGCCGTCTCTTCGCTGACACCGCGTTCGCGGTAAATCAGTGCAAGTTCGGCGTGTTCAGTCTCCCAATCGTCTTCAATGGCTTTTTTCTCAATCGCTAGATCGGCTTTTTCGGTATCGGATTGTGAGCTGACGGAGACATATTCTCCGGCGGCCATAGAGAGTGCGCCGGCCACCAAAGCCGCCACACCGACCAATAAAACCTGTTCTTGTGGCGCACCCGAGGCAATGACCCCTACCAATAAACTGACGACCGAGATAATGCCATCATTGGCACCTAATACAGCGGCTCTTAACCAACCCATACGGTGACTAAAGTGATCATTGCTTAGATGCGTATCTAGCATATCTTGCGTAAAGTGCGCCATGGTTTTTACCTGTTTGGGATAGTTGAATCGGTGTTTAAAAATCCCCGGTCACTAGACCTTTAATAAGAACTTTCAAGAGCATTAAATTTGATCTTAAATTCTAACATCATAATTTAAAAACGGGGTAATTTACGACTACGCTGATTTGAACCTAGCTCAGAGGTATGAGCATTTCTTTTTCAAAACCATACTCATCGTTAAATCGCCTTAAACCTACATTACGATAATGTATAAAAGCCGCAGAAGATGACCAGGCCTGGTCACTTTATTTAAAGCGCAGGGTCTATATTTCCCGCAATACTGGCGTTACAGCGGAACCAGCCCGTCACACTTACTCTAGGCTGTTTGGTTGGCAAGACCTCATGCGGTATTTCCTCACTCATAAAGATAACCAACTTACCCATCTGTGGAGTGATAGTGGCGAGTGTTTCAGTGGATTTTTCATTATAGATAACTAATTCACCGCCCCACTCATC
The DNA here is from genome assembly GCA_006222135.1 of Thiomicrorhabdus sp. Classification (GTDB taxonomy): domain Bacteria; phylum Pseudomonadota; class Gammaproteobacteria; order Thiomicrospirales; family Thiomicrospiraceae; genus Thiomicrorhabdus. Next base: position 6,368 of record VCMI01000061.1, read on the forward strand.
CTGCCAATTTGGATTTAGATAGAGTACCGTGGTCACCACGCGATTGGCGTGACCACGGAAACTATCCAAGTGTTTTTTATAGAAGCCGCCTTCTTTATATAGGGCAAAGTGGGATTCATACTCTAATAAACCTAAGAACAGTGCGCGATTAAGCTGAAATTGAATCTCGGCCATTTGTTTTAGATAGGTTTGTTGAATAGAGCTCTTGCCATTTAACCAGTAGATGGAATCCTGACGTACCTCTTTATTGAGTTGGAGTGCTTTACCACGGCCAATCCCTGCGCGTTGTAACTCCCCTTCAGAATCATGCTTTTCAACTTCTGTGAGAAGGTTTAAACACAGCTCATCAGTGACGGCATTAGGCCATTCAAACCAACCTTTTTCAACGAGTGAATCCAATAGTTGATCGATGATTTTGGGGGTAAGGTCTAGCGGCATAATATGCAACTCATGAAGGGAATCCGGATTATGTCCCTAAGTGATCAATTAGGCAATAAAAATAGACTGTTTTTGGGTGTATTTCGTGGCAGAAAAAACAGAGATTTAGTGAGAGGGTTTGTGTCTGTGATTTTACAAAAAATTAAGATAAACAACTATGGAAGGATTTTAGGGTTTTCTGACTCTATTTTTTGTAAATATTGCCATCATAAATGACGGCAATATTGCGAGTTTTTAAAATGAAGAGCTTTTAAATTAACGCTTACCGCCAGAGCCCATACCTGAACCAGGATTGTTTTGTTGATTCATATGGCCGCCTTCTGAGGGTGGGTTTTCAGGCAAATTTATACCTTTTTCTTTGGCACGCAAACGCATTCTTTCATGGTTTTCTTGGCGAATGAGTGCTCTAGATTCTGGCGTTTTTGCCGCCTGCATTTGCTGCTTATGTAACTGAAGCTCTTGTTGAGTCATCAGTTGACTGCCATAGATGGGTTCTTCTTCCATCGCCATTGCAGAGCTCATTGGTAAAGCAAGTAAAGTCGTTAAACAAAATGTTTTTATAAATGTAGAATTGAACATGATCTTATCCTTTTTAAAATTAAAGAGCATGACATAAGGCTTCCATTTTTAAGTGTAAGCATTTGTGTCTTGCTTTAAGTTTAGTCTTTAAATATCAAAAGGATAAAGAATTTTATTGATCTAAATCATGAATCTGTGATTTAGTGGCAGTCGTTTGTTAGTTTATCGATTAACGCAAGGCTTTCGCATGATAAGCCATGTGTTCACCGATGAAACTGGCGATAAAATGATAGCTATGGTCATACCCTTCTTGGTGGCGTAACTGCAAAGGAATACCCGCATTTTGGCAAGCAGTTTGTAGAGTTTCGGGTAGCAGTTGACCGCCTGTTAAAAACTCATCATCGGTTCCTTGGTCAATCAGGATATCCGAGACACTCGCACCTGCTTCAATCAGAGACACGGCATCATAGGCCTGCCAAGTCATTTGGTCTTCACCAAGATAGGCGGTAAAACAGCCTTGACCCCAAGCGCATTCGATAGGATGGCAGATGGGTGAAAAGGCCGAAACGGATTGATAAGCACCTGGGTTTTTAAGCGCACAAACCAAAGCGCCATGCCCACCCATAGAGTGTCCGCTAATGGATTTTTTACCTGCGATCAGCGGTAGATTAGCTTCCAGTAGCTCGGGCAGTTCGCGGATGACATAATCATACATTTGATAATTTTCATCCCAGGGTGCTTGAGTGGCATTGACGTAAAATCCCGCCCCTTGCCCCAAGTCATAGCGTTCCGGCTCATCAGGTACCTTATCACCGCGTGGACTGGTGTCTGGCATAATCAAGGCCAACCCCAACTCAGCGGCGTAACGCTGAGCACCTGCTTTGGTTCGAACATTATCGTCCGTGCAGGTTAAACCTGACAACCAATAGAGGGCTGGCACCGATTGGGTTTTTGCCTGTGGCGGAAGATAGACCGAAAAGGTCATTTCACACTGGGAAATCACCGAATAGTGGGTATAGCGATTTAGAAAACCGCCAAACTCTTTAATACTTTCAATAAGCTTCATGTATTGCGACTCCCTTAAAAAATGATAACAGAACGAATGCTTTCGCCACTGTGCATCAAATCAAAGGCTTTATTGATGTCCTCTAAACCCATAGTGTGGGTGACCATCTTGTCGAGTTCGATTTCACCACTCATATAACGTTCAACATAACCCGGTAATTCGGAGCGACCTTTAACACCACCAAAAGCGCTGCCTTTCCAAGTACGACCCACGACTAAATTAAATGGACGAGTCGATATTTCTTGACCTCCACCGGCGACACCAATGACTGTAGAAACGCCCCAGCCCATGTGAGTACACTCTAAAGCATCGCGCATGACATGGACGTTACCGATACACTCAAACGAGTAATCCACACCGCCCTTAGTCATCTCAATGATGTAGTCGCTGATGCTGCCATTGCCACCGATGGCATTCGGATTGACAAAATCGGTCGCCCCTAGCGCTTTAGCCATTTCCCATTTACCGGGATTAATATCAACGGCGATAATGCGCGAAGCTTTTGCCATTACGGCACCTTGAATACAAGAGAGACCAATACCGCCTAAACCAAATACGGCCACGGTAGAGCCTGGCTCGACTTTAGCTGTATTCAAGACCGCACCAATACCCGTGGTGACACCACAACCGAGTAAGCAAACCTTATCTAGAGGAGCGGCTTTATTGATTTTCGCCAAGGCAATTTCTGGCACAACCGTATATTCAGAAAACGTTGAACAGCCCATGTAATGATAGATCGGTTTACCATTCATTGAAAAACGACGTGTACCATCCGGCATAAAGCCTGTCCACACTGTGCTGGCAATGGATTGGCACAGGTTGGTTTTGGTGGAGTTACAATATTCACATTCGCCACATTCAGGAATATATAACGGAATAACATGATCGCCCGGCTTTAAATCCTTAACGCCTGGACCGCACTCAACGACTTCACAACCACCTTCATGTCCCAAAATAGCTGGGAAAACTCCTTCTGGATCCTCGCCTGATAGCGTGAAGGCATCGGTATGACAGACCCCTGAAGCGATGACCTTGAGTAATACTTCACCCTCCTTAGGGCCTTCGACTTCAACTTCTTCAATTTCTAAAGGTTGTTTTGGTGCCCAGGCGACAGCGGCTTTACATTTCATATTATTACTCCAAATTGAGGGGGCGTCGTTGTAAGGTTTGTCTTAGTAAAATGATTGAGCAATTTTAACCCAATAATGCAAGGCTGTCTTTAAGCAACTCTACCTGATTCTAGAGAAGACTCTATACTTCATGCTAGAGGCAGACGGCTTAACTATTAAAATTGAGGGTCGCAATCAGTTCTGCATACTGTTCAGCCGTTAGGATTTGTTTTAAGGAAAAAACACATTCAATAGTGATACTCATTCTTTTTTATCCAGCTCACCCAGCTCTTCAACCAGCTTGCGGCTGATTTTAATATCACCCTCCACGTCTAAGGTATCTTCCTTGAGTTGGGTTTTTAGTTGATGGTATTGCGCATTGATAAATGCGATTTGCAGGACACTTTTTCGTTGTATGGCACGCACCTTATCAAGTTGTTCAAGGCTAAGATTCAGCGTATCTAGATTGTTCATTACAATCGGCATTAATGCGGTAACGGCGGACGAGGGCTTAAAGTCTGCTGCTTGACTGGCAAAAGGCATAAATCCAATAAGTCCTAGTAAACTAATATAAAGGTAAGACGACAATTTATTAAACATAATAGGTTCCTTGAGTTTCAGTGGTATTTTTAAGCTAGTTTAGCCTATTTGTGAATGAAAGAACCTAGTACAAGGCAATCTATTGCACAGCACCATTTAACCAAGAGTGGATTGTAATAACAACCAGGCCTTATATGTTGAAAGTGTTCTCCAGAAGTGGAGAATTTATTAGGGACGCTTAGTAAAAGGACAGAGAGATCTTGTGACCAGGCCTAGGGTAAGACCTTCCATGCCAGATTAAGACCTTTGTCCTCACACACTATAAACTGAACGGTATCTTAGGCAGGACACGACTCCTAGCCTGTATTCATAAGGTTAGTAAAGCCATAGTGTGAACTTACCAAGCGAGACTAAATCCTATCACATATTAGGCGGTTTATCATGGCGWCATACATTGGAATTGACATAAGCAAAGACACCTTTGATGCGGCAACAAGTGAGCAGAAGCAAAGCATCATTTTTAAGAACACTGTAGCAGGATATAAAAATTC
>VCMI01000062.1 GCA_006222135.1 Thiomicrorhabdus sp.
ACACGACGACTGAACGTATTGAGCATGATGACTTAAAAGGACATAAGTACACGTTTTGAAAACCGACAAAACTTATCGGATAAACAGGAAAAGTCATTATCAGACATGCTTGAGCTTTACCCCACTCTAGGCAAGGCATACCGATTGAAAGTGCTGTTCAATGATGTATGGGACATGCCAAATAAAGTGGCGGCAACGACGTTCCTGACCAACTGGTGCAGAGAGGTCGAAGAGTCAACTATTCCCGCCTTTATGGCTTTTGCAAAAACGGTCAAAAGACATTGGTCTGGAATTATTCACTTTGTCGAGTCGCGTATTAGCAACGGTATTTTGGAAGGCATTAATAGTAAGGTGCAATTAGCCAAAAGACGCGCCAGAGGCTATCGCAATATCGGGAATTTCATCAACATGATTTATTTCCTATGCGGAAAACTGAAATTCAACTACCCACTCTATTTCACATAGAGCCGTGCAGATTGAGTTAACTGAAAGTGTTTTATTAGACAATGTTGAACATAGTTTAGAGAAGATGCAGCACTTAAAATCAAAGGGATTTACGATTGCGCTCGATGATTTCGGAACTGGATTTGCGTCGTTGCATTATCTGACGGTTTTCCCGTTGGATACCTTGAAAGTGGATCGCGCTTTTGTGATTAATATTATTGAAGATAAGCGTCAATTTGCGATTGCGAAAGCCATTGTGAATTTGGCGCATGATTTGGATCTTATCGTCGTCGCGGAAGGCATTGAGACGGAGGAGCAGCGTCAAGTGTTATTTGATCTAGGGTGTGATATTGGCCAAGGCTATCTGTTTAGTCGTCCTGTTTCGCCAGCAGAGCTAACGATCCTATTAGCCGCATAGCTTTCCCCTCAAGCAAAGTTCGTTTATGAGCTATTCCCTATTCAGTTTACGCATAATTTATGTTCGGGTTGCTAATAACAGCTTGAAAATAAAGGCACAATCAGCGAAAATAGCCGCCCTTTATTGAAATGGATAAGGATTGGCTTTGTACAATCTGACAAGCCCTGTGAAACGACAAGATTTCTTTTTTGACCTACCTGAAAACCTGATTGCCCAACAACCTGCTGCCGAAAGGCGTGGTAGTCGCTTATTAGTGATGCTACCTGACAGTAGTATTGTCGATGCACAGTTTCCTGATTTACTCTCTTACGTTCAGCCGAATGATCTATTAGTGTTTAATAATACTAAAGTGATTCCCGCGCGCCTGTTTGGCGAGAAAAGCACGGGTGGCAAAATTGAATTGCTGATTGAGCGCGTAGTGGATGATAAAACTTTATTAAGTCATCTTAAATCGAGTCGCTCCCCTAAGGCAGGTGCGTTATTGCGCATCGAAGAAGCTTTTGATGTCGAAGTGATGGGGCGACAGGGTGCGCTGTTTGTGCTTAAGGTGCTTTCTGATAAAAGTGCTTTGGAGTTGATTGAAAGCTATGGTCATATGCCTTTGCCGCCTTATATTGAGCGTGCTGAAGATCTGCAAGAAGATAAAGAACGCTATCAAACGGTTTATTCTCAAAAGCCAGGAGCGGTTGCTGCGCCGACCGCAGGGCTGCATTTTGACCAAGAGTTGTTAGATGGCATTCAAGCCAGAGGCGCTGAGATCGGTTTTGTGACCTTGCATGTCGGTGCGGGTACTTTTAAACCCGTGCAAGTGGACAATATCAGTGAGCATGTAATGCATTCTGAGTATTTAGAAGTTGATGAACTGCTGGTTGAGCAAGTAAGGCAGGCGCGCCAGAAGGGCGGTCGAGTGATTGCCATTGGTACTACCTCTGTTCGTTGTTTGGAGAGCGCCGCCAAATTCAGTCCAACGGGTCAAATCGCACCTTATCAAGGTGAAACGGATATTTTTATTACCCCCGGTTATCTCTTTAAAGAGGTAGATGTTCTCTTCACTAACTTTCATCTGCCTGAATCCACCCTAATTATGCTAGTTTCGGCTTTAGCGGGTTATGAACGTACCATGGCCGCTTATCAGCATGCCGTTGAACAGAGCTATCGTTTTTTCAGTTATGGTGATGCGATGTTGGTATTTCCAGCGGCGGCAAAACCAAACCAAGATCAAGAATGAATGCAAATTACTTCACTTAAAGTTTTACACACAGAATTAAATAAAAAGTAGAAAAATATGGAATTTGAATTAGATAATACGGATGGCCGAGCTCGCAGAGGACGTTTGAAGTTTGATCGAGGCGTCGTAGAAACTCCAGCATTTATGCCGGTGGGTACTTATGGTTCGGTGAAAGGCATGACACCTGAAGAGGTTGAAACGACGGGGGCACAGATCATTCTAGGCAATACTTTCCATTTGTCGCTACGACCAGGCACTGAGATTATTGAACTGCATGGCGATTTGCATGACTTTATGCATTGGAAGGGCCCAATATTGACGGACTCTGGCGGATTTCAGGTCTTTAGTTTGGGCAAAATGCGCAAAATTAAAGAAGAAGGCGTGACCTTTGGTAGCCCTGTGAATGGCGCAAAAATCTTTATGGGGCCGGAAGAGTCTATGGAGATTCAGCGTAAGCTGGGGGCCGATATCGTTATGATATTCGATGAGTGTACGCCATACCCAGCGACGCATGATGAAGCGAAGTCCTCAATGGAACTTTCTATGCGTTGGGCAGATCGTTCAAAAGTAGCGCATGGCGATAATCCCGCAGCACTGTTTGGTATTGTGCAGGGCGGTATGTTTGAAGACTTGCGTAAAGAGTCTATTGACGGCTTAAAGGCCATTGGTTTTGATGGTTATGCCATTGGTGGATTGTCGGTCGGTGAGCCAAAAGATGAAATGATGGGTACCTTAGATTTTACCGAGCCACACATGCCAAAAGATAAGCCCCGTTATTTAATGGGGGTCGGTAAGCCGGAAGATTTAGTTGAGGCGGTGCGTCGTGGTATCGATATGTTTGATTGTGTGATGCCAACCCGAAACGCACGTAATGGCTTTTTGTTCTCGCGCCAGGGCGTTGTTAAGCTACGGAATGCCAAGCATAAGATTAGCTTGGACCCGATTGATAAAGAGTGTAGTTGTTATACTTGCCAAAACTATACCTTGTCCTATCTACATCATCTAGATAAGTGCCGTGAGATTCAAGGCGCACGTCTTAATACCATTCATAATCTGCATTATTATCAAGATGTCATGCGCGGAATGCGTGATGCCATCGCTAATAATGCGTTAGATGCCTTTGTCGAGGATTTTTATGCAGGAATCGGTCGTCCGGTGCCTGAGTTAAAAGATTCAATTTAAGGCTTAAAAAAGTGACCAGGCCTGGTCATTTAGTTGAGATTTTTTATTTTAGCTGTGCCACAATACAGCGGTCAATTTATTTATAAATTCTAGGAGTACTTAATGAGCTTTTTTATCAGTGATGCAATGGCAGAAGGAACTGCGTCAGTAGGCGGCGGTTGGGAAGGAATTATCCCATTAGTTTTATTATTTGTAGTGTTCTACTTCTTGTTGATTCGTCCACAACAGAAGAAAGTTAAAGAGCATAAATCTCTAGTTGAAGCGCTTAAGAAGGGCGATGAAGTCGTTACTTACGGCGGATTGGCTGGAAAGATTCGTGAAATAGGTGATAACTTCTGTGATATCGAAATTGCCGATGAAGTGGTTGTGAAGATAGAGCGTCAAAACATCTCTCGCTTACTGCCTAAAGGTACTTTGAAAGGCGAGTAAAATCGTTTATACAGACAAAAGGGGCTTAGGCCCCTTTTGTTGTTTCTAAGGGCGGGTTTTTAAGTTCCAATAGCCCTTGGGAAAAGCTCCAAAGCCCTTATTAACGAATTGTTGTAACATAAACTTTTAACCTTCTAGCCCTCTTGTTTAAGATTGGAATCGAACCTATGTTTGAATCAAAACAAAATATCATCACCAATACCTATCCGACATGGAAGTACCTGTTGTTGGTCGTCATTACCGTACTTGGTTTGACTTATGCAATGCCAAACCTATTTGGTGACGATCCTGCCGTACAAGTCTCTCCCGCTAAGTCGGTTGAGTTCTCCGCAGAGACACAAACCACAGTTTCGATGGCATTACAGGCCGCAAATCTACCGGTTAAATCTTCCGTATTTGAAGGGGGTCGTTTTCTAATTCGATTCGAAAATACTGAAGATCAACTTAAAGCGAAGTCGGTACTTAAGACTTTGTTAGGCCGTCAGGCGGTGGTTGCACTTAACTTGGCACCCGCGACACCTGATTTCTTAAGAGGCGTAGGTGCCTCACCTATGTATCTAGGTTTGGATTTACGCGGTGGGGTGCATTTCTTAATGGATGTGGACATGGAAACGGCTGTTTCCAAGGCCTATTCACGTTATGTTGATGAAATCAAAGCGGCCTTAAGAGAAGAGAAAGTTCGCTATTTGACTGTGGAAGTTGAGGGTGAGGCAGAGAACGCAGTCTTGGCGGTTCAGTTTAAAGATTTAGAGACTATGCAAGCCGGCCTGGTTACATTGGACGCGACCTATTCTGACCGTTTTACCTTTAAAACAGTAGAGGAGACGGCTAGCCCACGAGTGTTATTAAGCTTGTCATCTAAAACGATCGCAGAGACGAAAAAGTACGCTTTACATCAGAATATCACGACTTTACGCAATCGTGTGAATGAGCTAGGGGTTGCCGAGCCGGTGATTCAACAGCAAGGCGATCGCCGTATTGTGGTGGAGTTGCCTGGTGTGCAAGATACAGCACGTGCCAAAGAGATTTTAGGGGCGACTGCAACGCTTGAATTCCGCTTAGTGGAAGAGAAGGGTGATGCTTACCGCGCTGACAAAACCGGTTACGCACCGAATGGTTCAATCATCTATCACTTTCGAGATGGCAAACCGATTCTCTTAAAGCGTCGTAGCATTGTTGGTGGTGAGAATGTTGTTAATGCCTCTTCGGGCATTGATGCACAACAAGGCTCGTCTATGGTTAATGTGACTTTAGATGGTGCCGGTGGCCGTAAAATGCTGGCGACGACTAAGGAAAATGTCGGTAACCGTATGGCCGTGGTTTTCATTGAAAATCGCGTTGAAACCATCGAGCAAGATGGGGTTGAGGTCAAAAAACGGATCACTACTAAAGATGTGATTAACGCGGCGGTCATTCGTGGACAGTTTGCCGATCGTTTTCAGATTACTGGCTTAGATTCACCGCAAGAAGCACAAGATTTAGCCTTGCTACTCCGTGCTGGTGCTTTAGCCGCACCAATGGAAATCGTTGAAGAACGGACCGTTGGACCAAGCTTAGGTCAAGACAATATCAATCAAGGCTTTATGTCGGTGATTGTTGGTTTTGTCTTAGTTTTAATTCTGATGGCTTTGCGCTATAAAACATTTGGCATGGTGGCGAACGTTGCTTTAACTCTGAACCTAATCATCATTATTGCGGTTTTATCAATGTTACAAGCAACGCTGACATTGCCGGGTATTGCGGGGATTGTCTTGACGGTCGGTATGGCTGTGGATGCGAATGTACTGATTTTTGAACGTATTCGAGAAGAGATGCGTAACAGTCCAATTCAAACTGCGATTCATGCGGGTTATGAAAAAGCCTTTGTGACCATTGCGGATGCTAATATTACGACTTTGTTGGCCGCCATAGTTCTGTTCAGTTTTGGAACAGGGCCGATTAAAGGCTTTGCGATTACTTTGTCTATCGGGATTATCACCTCGATGTTTACTGCCATCTTAGGAACGCGTGCTGTCATCAACTTGATGTACGGTAATAAGCGTGTTCAAAAGCTCTCAATTTAGGACGATGACATGAGTAACGAAATGCATACAACCAATATCAATTTCATGGGACAACGCCATATTGCAATGGCGTTGTCTGCGGTACTTATTATCGCTTCCTTTACCGGCTTATGGATTAAGGGTCTTAATTTTGGGATCGATTTTACCGGTGGAACGCTGGTTGAACTGTCTTACCCTGAGCCTGTTGATCTACCAAAGTTAAGAACAGATTTATCAGAAGCTGGCTTTGGTTTAGCCATTGCCCAACACTTTGGTTCAGCCGAAGATGTGCTTATTCGTATTGCGCCACGTGATGGCTTGAATTCTGCACAGCTGAGTAATCGGGTGATGGATTCGCTTAAAGCGGCCAGTGAGGATGAGTTTACTTTACGCCGTGTTGAATTTGTCGGGCCACAGGTGGGTGATGAGCTAACGGAAGACGGTGCCTTAGCGGTTTTATATGCTTTATTTGGGGTATTAATCTATGTTGCTTTACGTTTTGAGTGGCGTTTCTCAGTGGGGTCTGTCGCGGCATTGATTCATGATGTGATATTAACCATTGGTGTGTTCGCTTGGACGGGCATGCAGTTTGATTTAACGGTATTGGCGGCTATTTTGGCGGTTATCGGTTACTCATTGAACGATACGATTGTTGTGTTTGACCGAGTCCGTGAGAACTTCAGAACCATGCGCGATGGTTCGCCACTGCATGTCACCAACGTTGCGGTTAATCAAATGTTATCACGTACGATTATGACCTCCTTAACGACCTTAGTGGTCTTACTGGCGCTGTTCTTTCTGGGTGGCGAAGTGATTCATGGTTTTGCAACGGCATTGATTGTCGGCGTTGTGGTCGGGACCTACTCTTCAACCTATGTTGCCAGTGCGGTGGCCTTGTTGTTGGGTGTCTCTAAGGAAGATCTGATGACAGCACCTAAAGAAGAGAAAGATTCGGAAGCCGCTGAGCTTGAGTTACAACGTTTATTTCATGAACATGAAGCTAGAATGGAAGTTAAAGCAGCCTCTAAAGGTAAGCGTTTAGACCATGACGAGGATGACGAAGTCATCCCAAAATAATTAACCAGGCCTGGTCGTTTGTTTTAATGCATCGACTACCCTTTGAAGCCAGATATAGGATTGTCTGGCTTTTTTAGTTTTAAAAGATGACCGATGAGCGCTATATAGTCATGTTTAGCCAAACCTTCGATTATTTAAAATAAGAAGAAAATAATGTCCCTACTTTTAGAAACCAGCAAACGTAGAACCTTTGCCATTATCTCGCATCCAGATGCCGGTAAAACCACCGTCACTGAGAAGCTATTGTTATATGGTGGCGCCATTCAGATGGCCGGCGCGGTTAAAAGCCGTAAGACAGATCGTGGCGCCACATCCGATTGGATGAAGATGGAACAAGAGCGTGGTATCTCGATTGCCTCCTCTGTGATGCAGTTTCCGTATAAAGATGTCATGATCAATCTATTGGACACTCCGGGGCATGAGGATTTCTCTGAAGATACCTATCGTACTTTAACCGCTGTGGATTCAGCGTTGATGGTTATCGATGTTGCGAAAGGGGTCGAGGACAGAACCGTTAAATTAATGGAAGTCTGTCGTCTGCGTACCACGCCGATTTTGACCTTTATCAAYAAGTTAGATAGAGAGGGGCGTGAGCCGATTGACCTGTTGGACGAGGTTGAGGAGGTCTTAAAAATTAATTGTGCACCCATGACTTGGCCAATAGGAATGGGTAAACGTTTTAAAGGGATTTACCACCTTTATAACGATACTATCCGTCTATTCGGTGTGTCTGATAATTTGCGCGCGGCTCAAGGTGAACTCATTGAAGGCATTAATAATCCAGTCTTAGACGAGCTGCTTGGTGACCAAGCCACAGAGCTACGCGAAGATATTGAATTAGTTCGTGGAGCCAGTCATGCATTTGATTTAGAGGAGTTTTTAGCCGGTACTTTAACCCCGGTTTTCTTCGGGTCAGCGGTCAATAACTTTGGTCTGCAAGAGCTGCTCGATGGTTTTGCTGAGTATGCGCCACCGCCAATGGGGCGTGAAACGGAAACGCGTTTTGTAAAAGCCGATGAGACTAAAGTCACTGGTTTTATATTCAAGATTCAGGCGAATATGGATCCGGCTCACCGTGACCGTGTGGCATTTATGCGCATTGTGTCTGGTAAGTATGAGAAAGGCATGAAGTTCAAACATATTCGCATTGGCAAAGAAGTTAAGATTGCCAAGGCAATCACTTTCCTTGCGAATAAGCGTGAAGCGGCTGAAGAAGCCTATCCAGGTGATATTATCGGTTTACATAATCATGGTACGATTAAAATTGGTGATACCTTTACGCAGGGCGAAGATCTTAAGTTTACGGGCATCCCAAACTTTGCACCGGAACTTTTCCGTCGTGCACGTCTGAAAGATCCCATGAAGATGAAAGCGTTGCAAAAAGGACTGACTCAGTTATCAGAAGAGGGGGCAACTCAGTTGTTCCGTCCTGTTAATAACAATGATTTGATTCTAGGTGCCGTTGGTATCTTGCAGTTTGAAGTGGTTGCACAGCGCCTAATGGATGAGTACAACGTGACCTGTTTATTTGAACCTGTTAACGTTAATACAGCACGTTGGGTGGTTGGTGATAAAGCTGAAATTGAGAAGTTTACAGCGAAGGTGCGTGACAACGTGGCTTATGATGCGGCTAACTTGTTAGTGTATATTGCGCCGACTCGTGTCAATCTCAATTTAATTGAAGAGCGTTGGCCAAATCTGCAATTTGTAGCGACCAGAGAGCATTAATCTTAGCGTTTTACGGATTTCTTTCAGATCATAGATTCAACTAGTAAGTGCAACACCTATAGGAATTGAAAAAGGCCAGTTGATAAGCTACCTTTTAAGTTCCTACACAAAAGAGGTGTTGCCCAATGAGCACATATCATCAACTGACCTTAGAAGAAAGATATCACATTTACGGACTCAAACGTGCCGGATATAGCATTACGACTATCGCAGACGAGTTAAAACGTCATAAATCGACCATTAGCCGTGAACTCAAACGCAATATTAAATCCCGTGGTTGGCGACCGTTGCTTGCACATACACAAGCCGTCGAAAGACGGTCAAGTAAAGCAAAAAAAAGATATCTCATGACTGCTGGGAGCTTGTTATTCACTACTTGAAGCAGCGTTGGAGCCCTGAACAAGTGAGTGGTCGAATTAAGATAAGCCACAACATAAAAGTCGTCGTGT
>VCMI01000063.1 GCA_006222135.1 Thiomicrorhabdus sp.
CTATTGTTGACGAGCGCGTCCGACTWSGACGATTGGGAGTTAGATACTGTTTTTGGAGTTCCATCAAGCGCTAGCTTAGTATCAATGGTTGATCGAACATCTAGAATCGCTCGCTTCATTAAAGTTAACACGAGAAAGTCAGACATCGTTAGCGCTGTCATCATTGAGCAATTACGAGCTTTAAACAGGCCTGTTCATTCATTAACTTCAGATAATGGCAAAGAGTTTTCACAATACCAAACGATGGCAAAAGAGCTTGGGACAGATTTTTATTTTGCCCACCCTTACTCTTCTTGGGAGCGTGGAACCAATGAAAATACCAATGGATTGTTAAGACGATTCTTTCCAAAAGGAACAGACTTCGATAAAGTAACTCAGGAAGAAATTGATTGGGTTGTTGATAAGCTCAACAATCGCCCAAGAAAGTGTTTAGGATTCAGAACACCTAATGAGGTGTTCTGGGAAATTAAAACTGTTGCACTTACGACTTGAATGTATCGGCATAAAAAAACCGAGAATCAACTCGGTTTTTTTTGTGCTCTTATCAACTCTTTTAGAGAGATTACCTTAAATCACTTTTGAAAAACGATTCTCAGCGCCTGGCTTTAAATAGGCATCAAAGACCATACAGATATTACGAATCAATAAGCGACCTTTGGCAGAAACATATAGGTCATCCGCCGTCAGGCTAATCAAACCATCTTCAATCATGGGTTGTAAATTGACCATCTCTTTGGCGAAATATTCTTTAAAGTTAACGTTCCACTGAGCTTCAACTTTTGAAAAATTCAGATGGAAGTGGCTGATTAAACGGGTAATCACATCCCGGCGTAACTCATCATCTTCACTCAATTCAACCCCTCTGAAGACCGCCAAGTCACCTGCATCGATCGACGCATAATAGTCCTCTAGACCTTTACGGTTCTGTGCATAGACATTATTGATCAATGAAATTGAGGTCGCCCCCATACCCACTAAATCACACTCCGCATGGGTTGAATAGCCTTGAAAGTTGCGATAGAGGGTTTCATTACGTTGTGCAATCGCCAGTTCATCATCCGGTTTTGCAAAATGATCCATACCAATATAGACATAACCGGCCTCTAAAAGACGTTCAGTCGTGGCCTGTAAAATCGCCAATTTCTCATCGGAGGAAGGCATATCAGCTTCATTCATCTTTTTCTGGGTTGGGAACATACTCGGCATATGCGCATAATTGAAGATTGAAAAACGATCCGGTTCCGCTTCAAGGACTCTATCGAGTGTGTTGATAAAACCCTTCTCCGTCTGTAATGGCAGACCATAGATCAAATCAATATTGACGGACATAAAACCAGCTTCACGCGCGCCCTCTAAGACTTCAAATGTTTCCGCCTGGGTTTGGATACGATTGACCGCTTTCTGAACTTTTGGATCAAAATCTTGCACCCCTAAACTCATGCGATTAAAACCCAGCTGACGTAACAATTTAACCGACTCGCGATTCGCTTCACGTGGATCAATTTCAATGGAGTATTCACCTGAATCATCATCGTATAAATTGAAGTGTTGACGCGTCTTATCCATCAACTGTTTCATTTCATCATTATTGATAAAGGTCGGCGTTCCTCCGCCCCAGTGCAATTGCTCAACTTTTCGCTTGGGATCAAACAGCTTAGATTGCATCTCAATCTCTTTAAAAAGACGCTGTAGATAAGGTCCCGCTTTAGAGCGATCGCGTGTCCATACTTTGTTACAAGCACAAAAGAAACAGACCGTATCGCAAAAAGGGATATGAAAATACAGCGATAAACCACGACCAGAATCATTACTGCGCTGAGCGGCCGCTTTGTATGCCTCTAAACCAAAAGCTTCATCAAACTGTACGGCCGTTGGATAAGAGGTGTAGCGAGGCCCTGACTGGTTGTAGCGTTTAATTAACGCTTCATCAAATTGTATCTTTTGTTCCATCTTGCTCATTCCAAAATTAGAGAGTGCGAAAGGATAAACGATTCTAACCCTTGAGAAGTTAATCTATATTAAGTAGCCGATGAGAAATTTTATTTCGGCCGCTATTTTTTGCTTTGTAGAGCTCAGCATCGACAATATCAAATACCTCAAGCTCTTGTAACTGCATAAGGGGATGAATACAAATTGATCCACAACTGACTGTAACCAATTGCGGAGTTGACGAACCTGCACAGAATAGATGAGATTCAACACTTTGACGAGTTCGTTCTGCCAACTTTTCAATACCGTCTGGCTGTTTATCCAAGGTTAAAATCGCAAATTCTTCGCCACCCCATCGATAAACATGGTCCTCTGATCGAAGTGCTCCTTCTAAAATATTGGCCACCTCGACCAAAACGGCATCTCCAAAGGTATGTCCTTTTTCATCATTGAGGTCTTTGAAATGGTCAATATCAACTAGAATAACACCCATCCAAAAATTGTGGCGTTTGGCAAACGCTAAATTATGCGTTAACTGGAGATCAAAAGCACGACGGCTCGGAAGACCCGTTAAGGCATCCAAAGTGGCTAAGCGCACGAACTCCTCCTCAATACACTCCAAAAGTACCGCACAAACCTCATCAGAAACCAACTCCATTTCAGTCAAAAATCCGATAATTCGCTCTGGATGATTATTGCGAGCCTCCTGCAAAGCGGCCTGACCTAACTGATGAACTCTCTCATGTGCTTTCTGAAAGGCTGGCTTTTCTATCTCAGGAATTCTATCCATCCCACCCGAATCGAGCCATTTCCCCAAACGACAATCATGGATTGAGTGCGAGCAATCTCCTTCTAACACATCTCCTAATGCTAAAGAATATACTCTAACCTTCCATTCTTGGTGATCTATATAAGCTTGGATAAGCTCTTCTGGTAGCTCAAGCGCCATTAGGCCGAATGAACGCCGCATACGTGCAACCTCAACTTCCGATTTCTGCTTCATCTGGAGCATTAGTTCTTGCAGAAGGTACACGCCCGAAACAATTGACTGGCCAAGATCTACAGCGCGACAGAGCGCTCTGCACAAAGTGGTATCGTCATCTTTTTTGGGTAGCAAAACAAAAAGCTTACGACAGTGACTTAACATTAACATCACCTGACTTTGGCTCAAGCCTTTACGTTGTAGAGCTAATGTCTGGTGATACAAAGTTTTATAAAAGTGTTCGCTATATTCGCCACTGATTAAAGTGTCATAACACTCATCACTTAACAAGCATTTTTCAACATCTGTTTGCAGTGAATGCTTGATTAACCAAGCATTTAATTCTTTAAAAAAGAAGGCTTCACACCCTTGAAGGTAATCCGAATGTGCACGAATTTCTAGCTGTTCACTGACACTTAAACCCGCCATTTTATTAATGGTTGCCATGGTTAACATCGGTTTCCCCTCTTCTTGCAAAAGTCTTAATCTAGCTTTTGGGCTTTGGTTAAAAAAGCGTTAGGCACGAGTTAACACCCAGGCCTGGTGGATTTTAGTATTGCGTTCAAAATCCTTCGGCATGGTTTGCTTGGTGATGTTTTCAACGGCTACACCTTCTAGACTGGCTTCGTCTAGTTTAAACTTGCGGAAGTTGTTTGAAAAAATCAATTGACCACCAGGGTTAAGTAATTTCATGGTTTTTTGAATCAGATCCACATGATCACGTTGGATATCTAAGGTGCCTTCCATACTTTTCGAGGTTGAGAAAGACGGAGGATCTAAGAAAATAACATCAAAACCTTGGCTCGTGGCTTGACTCTCCATATCCAACCAATCAATCACATCAACCTTTTTAAAGAGGTGTTGTGACGCATCGCAACCATTTAAGATCAAGTTCTCTTTGGCCCAGTTTATATAGGTTTTAGACATATCCAAACTCAAGCTACTTTTTGCACCATGAACAGCGGCCTGTGCCGTCACCGTGGCGGTATAACAGAAAAGGTTCAATAAACTTTTACGGTGCGATTTCAACGCCACAAACGCGCGAACATCGCGATGATCTAGAAAAATCCCCGTGTCTAAATAATCCGTAAAGTTGACGAGCAATTTGGTGTCATTCTCAATAATGGTATAAAACGCTTTGTTCTCATCAAGCTTCTCATACTGAGCACTGCCGCTCTGTTTTTCACGGATTTTGAAATTAATACGTGACACAGGCAAGTCAAAGACACTTGGCAAAACTGACAAAGCTTCATATAGACGTCGCTTCGCTTTCGATTTATCAATCGTTTTAGGCGCGGCGTATTCATTGACGACCAAGTAATCACCGCCATCTTCGGTATGATAAAAATCAATCGATAATGAATATTCAGGCATATCCGCATCATAAGCACGGTAGGCATTAATTTCGTGTTTTTTAGCCCATTTACGCAGAGGCTTTAAATTTTTCTTTAAACGGTTGGCGAACATAATCGCACCTTCCGATTCCGCCAAATCAGGGTAAGCGCTCTGGACACCTTCCGCTAAATCTGCACCACCTTTAATCGCGGGTTCACGATGATATTCTTCAGTGACTTCAAAACGAAATAACTTACATTCCATCGGCCCGTTAAAGAAGTTATGGCTCCGCTTGGCTTTAAGACCTAAATACATGCCCAACTCAGGGTTGCAGGTTAAGACGGCGGCTTGCCAACCCTCAAATTCATTTTTAAGGAATCGACCCAGTGCCGTATAGAGGGTTTTGACCTCTTCCTTTTCCCCTAAACGTTCACCGTAAGGCGGGTTGGTAATGACCAGGCCTGGTTGCCAGTCGCCCCAACGACGACCTTGTTCCGCTGTCATCTGTTTGACTTCGATATAGTCTGCAAAGCCGGCATTCAAAATGGCTTCTTCGGCAATGTCTAAAGAACGATGTGAGGCATCCGAACCGATAATTTTAGGTAAACTATTCAAACCAAGCAGTTGACGGTTTTTGGCTTCAGCCACCAACTCCTTCCATAAATCCGCATCGTGACCTTTCCAAGCATTAAGAATCATGCGGTCATGCTTATGTAGGCCTGGCGCACCATCAGAAGCCATTAAGGCCGCTTCGACTAAAAAAGTACCTGAACCACACATAGGATCGTAGAGCGTACCGCCCTCTTTAGCGATCGCTGGCCAACCCGCACGCATTAACAGTGCAGCCGCCACATTCTCTTTCAAAGGCGCTTTAACCTGCTGACCTTCACGATAACCACGCTGATGTAAGCTATAGCCGATCAGATCGATACTTAGGGTCAGCTGATTACGGTTTAAGTGACCGTGGACTCGAAGATTTGGATTCGCTGTATTGACCGATGGACGCTCATCGTTCTTGTCCATAAAGTGATCGACAATACCATCTTTGATTTTCAACGCACCAAAGTTGGTATGTTCAATGCCCATGCCTTTACCAGAAAAAGAGACCGAAAAAGTACCGTAGGAGTCCATATGTTGACTCCAATCAATCTTAGCAATTTCAGTCGTCAGCTCTTCTTGATTCTCTAACTCGACTTCTAAGACCGTCAGAAAAATTCTATTGGCTAAACGTGACCATAAGCAAGCACGGTAGGCCGTTTCTAAATCGGCTTCAAATGTGACACCTCTTGGCTGCGCTTTAACTTCTTCGGCACCCAAAGACATAAGCTCTTCACGTAATAATTCACTTAATCCACCAGCAGAGGTGGCAAAACATTTCAACATAGGTCATCCAATTTTTTGCGGTACAAGCAATTCATAATTAGGTGTTATTTTAAACTGTTTTATCCCCTTCTTTTAGTTAGTTTATGTAGAATATCCTAATCTAATAAAGAATCGTCAACGGTTTGCCGATATTTTCAATAAGACCACAGAAAAGACCTATTAAAATGAATAAATTCTTAGCGGTATGCCTTGCGAGTTTTTCAGTGTTTACGACACTCACGGCTCAAGCAAAAGTAATAGAATCGACTCCGGTGGTCGAAACTGAGCAAGACTTTCAGCGTTGGTTAGTGGATTTTAAAACTCAGGCATTTAAAGCAGGCATTTCTAATAAAACTTTAAGCTATGCTTTTGCAGATGTCCATTTGAATGAAACCGTATTGGAACTAGACCGCCGCCAACCAGAATTCACCAGCACCTTTTTTGAATACTTTAATCGCGCCGTCTCCGATCAACGTATTGAAAGTGGCATTACCAACCTAAAAAAGCACCGCAAACTATTACGCGAAGTCACTCAGAAATATGGTGTTCCTGAGCGTATTTTAGTGGCTTTCTGGGGCATGGAAACCAACTACGGCAGTTACACGGGCAATATACCCATTATTGAATCACTCGCCACGCTTTCTTATAATCCCCGTCGCAGGAGCTTTTTCTCGAAACAGCTCATCAACGCCCTGCAGATTATTGATTTAGGTCACGTTTCTCCGAAACAGATGAAAGGTTCTTGGGCGGGTGCGATGGGACAATGCCAATTTATGCCTTATAACTATCTTAGGTATTCGGTCGATGGTGATGGCGATGGCAAAATCAATTTATGGGACAGTTTGCCGGATGCACTTTACTCTGCAGGTCACTTCTTAGAACAACTGGGTTGGCAGAAAGAACAAAGCTGGGGACGTGAAGTGCATTTACCCAAAGGGTTTGACTATGCTTTAGCGGATGCTAAAACACAACGCAGCTTAAAAGAGTGGCAAACCTTAGGCATCAAACAAGCCAATGGTCGTTCTTTATCTACACAAATAGAGATGCCCGCCACTTTGTTACTTGCCAGTGATTTCCGCGGCCCAGCTTTCTTAGTTTATGATAATTTCAAAGTCATTAAACGCTGGAACAACTCTGATAAATATGCCATTGCTGTCGGTCGTTTGGCAGATCGCATTGTTGGTAAACCGATTTTAACCAAAAGCCAACCCGAAGATGATAAAGGATTGAGTACGGCGGAAATGCAACAAATCCAAACTCTTCTTAATACCCTAGGATACCCAGTGGGCGACGCCGATGGCATTGCGGGAAGCAGAACTAAAAAAGCATTACGTGATTTTCAGATAAAACATCAACTGGCGGCGGATGGTCACCCTTCTATTAGAATGTTAAACCTCTTGCAAAAAGCGTCTTCCACAGATAATGATGATAGGTCGTAATACTCTTCTGACGGGAGTCTTTATATGAAAAATGACTATAAACTTAGGACCGACCACAAAACCTCTGATATGCCGGCTTACCTGTTCTGGAAACTGCAATGCCACCTCATCAAACTTGCGTATAAGCTAAGGCGTCAGAAGCTTAAAGCCACGCAATCTGAGCACCCTAATAACTAAGCCTCGCTCACCAACCCACGAAGTTGCTACACCCACTATTTTAGAAATCCTTAACGACCTTAAACGGACCCTGAGTTAAATTATCGCTTTACTATATTTGCTTTACCAAATATACTAGCCACACTTCATTAACCAAGAGGCCATCATGTTTGAAAAAATAGGTAACTACGCCGCTTTTAACTTACTCGCTTTAGATCCTGACTCCTCTTTAGGGGCGGCTGTTCAATTCTTTGTGATGGACGTCATCAAGATTCTAGTGCTACTCGTGGTCATTATTTATTTAATGGGATTGCTCCGCGCCTATATTTCACCAGAACGGGTCCGTAAAGTGATTCAGGGCAAACCGAAATGGTTCGCAAGACTCATGGCCATATTATTAGGCAGCGTGACCCCCTTTTGTTCTTGCTCTTCTGTGCCGTTATTTATTGGTTTTGTCGAAGCCGGCATTCCAATGGGCGTGACCTTCTCATTCCTGATTGCCAGCCCAATGATTAATGAAATTGCCGTGGTGATGCTGGCATCCATTTTAGGCTGGGAGATTGCCTTGATGTATGTTGGTGCAGGACTGGTAGTCGCTTATGTCGGCGGAATGATTATGGAGCGCTTCAAAACAGAACGCTGGGTAGAATCCTATGTTTGGAAAATACAGATGGGTGAAACCGATAATACCCAAAAAAACAAACCCTTACGCAACGCCATGAATATGCATTGAATGAAGTCAAAACCATTGTCTTAAGAATTTGGAAATGGATTTTTATCGGTATCGCAATCGGCGCGGCATTTCATGGTTATGTGCCACAACAGTGGGTAACCGACCATCTCTCTTCAACAGGTAATTGGTGGACAGTGCCTTTAGCCGTTTTAATAGGCGTCCCACTTTACTCAGATACAGTCGGTGTGATTCCAATATTGGAAGCCATGCTAGGTAAAGGTGTTCCGTTAGGTACGAGTTTGGCGTTTATGATGAGTATTGCGGCCTTATCTCTACCCGAGTTACTGATATTACGCAAAGTCATTCAATGGCCTGCCCTGGCCTTGTTTGTGGGCGTTTTAACCACGGCCTTTATCTTAGTCGGCTGGAGTTTCAATTTCATTCAAACCATTTATCTTTAATCAATTTTTAACCCTAGGAGAACACCATGAAAGGCAATATTATGATGCGTTTAATCGCACTGATGATTTTAGTTCCAGCCGCATTAGCCCACTTTACAGGTCAAGTAGATTTAACCCAACCAACTTGGTTATGGTTGACGCTGTTTGCTGGTTTAAACGCACTACAGTCCACCCTTACCGGTTGGTGTCCTGCGACCAGTATCTTTGGTAAAGATAAAAATAGCGGGCAGTGCTGTGCTTCAGACACCACGGGAACATGCTGTGAACCAGAGAACAAAGCGGCTGATTCAAAATGCTGTGAGAGTGATACTGATTGTCTAGACATTAAAGTCTTAGGAACCGGCTGTAAGAACTGCACAACAACAATGACTTTAATTGAAACCACTGCGTCTCAAATGAACGTTAAATACTGTATCGGTAAAGTAGAAGATATTGCTGAGATTGCCGCATTCGGCGTCATGTCCACACCAGGCGTGGTTATCAACGGCAAAGTCGTTCACAGCGGTAGCATTCCAACTAAAGCACAAGTCACGGAATGGTTATCTGGCCCAACTGAAGATTGCTGCGGTTAAAACAACCCTATCCTTAAACGTCTGAAAACAAAAATCCCGAATGACCAGGCCTGGTCATTCGGGATTTTTTGTATGACAATTAAGCAAGGACTATTCTTTAGATTTAGAACCAGAATGCGCCCCATTAACCAACAGCTGACTGGCTAAAATAGACAACAGACAATAGCCTAAAAAGTAATAAAATCCAGCTTCAAATGTAATCGTCGTTTCCACTAAGGTTGAGGAACCCGAGCTGGCTTTAATGGCTAAAAATGAGACGATCAACGCCATCACAAATACATCCGCCATTGACCATTTACTAATCAAACCACTGACTTTACCAGCCGTTTTGCCCCAACTAAAATTCTGAAAACCATAAGATAAAGCCACTAAGATTACTTTTAAAGCTGGCACAATCACACTAAAAAACAGAATCAAACCCGCAACTAATCGATTACCTTCTTGCCACAGAGTTTGCGAGGTCCCTAAAATGCTTTTGGCGGTATCTTGAATCACCACCGTGCCACTGACCTGAATCTGATTGAAAACCTCCAACGTCATTGGCATCAAGAAATTAGGGATACTGCCACTGGTTAAAATCGCCTCCTTACCTAAGACAGTAAGTTCCGCTTTATCTAAAGTAGTGATTATATGTAACACGGGCTCAGTCAGCCCTGGAATCAATAAAAAATATGCACCTATTAAAAGCGCCAGACCTAATATTTGTCGAAACAGCATCTCATTCCCTTTCTAAAATTTTTAACCTATAAATTATACGCTTCTTTTATGACAATATGATTAACCACTATTTTTATGAAGTTAAGACGACTCCGCCCCCGCTAATCTAAAAAATAGTGATAAGATTCCCCTATTCTTTTTTACCTGAGTGCCGTCGTGATCAAGCTTCTCATTACCATCCTAACCTCTAGCATTTTTCTATCAGGCTGCTCTACTTATGGAGCGATTAACAATTCTAAAAAACCAGACGAACCGACGTTACCTGGCTATTCAATCCAATCTGTCATGAGTAACAAATCACAGGGGGATGTTAGCTTATTACTGTCTTTTTCTGGAGGAGGTTCTCGTGCTGCTGCCCTGGCTTATGGCGTACTGAAAGAACTTAGAGATACCGCTATTCAACGCAATGGACACTCGTATCAACTTTTAGATGAAGTGGATGTGATTAGCTCTGTTTCAGGTGGCAGCTTTACCGCCGCCTACTATGGCCTGCATGGCGACAAAACCTTTGAGGAATTTGAAAAGGTCTTTCTACGTCAAGATATATCCACCATACTCATATCTGATTTATTTAACCCAACGCTTTGGTTCTCAACCAAAGGGCGTACCGATCGTGCAATCGAATTCTATCAAACCTCTCTCTTTGAAAACGCAACTTTTGCGGACTTACAAAAAAAGAACGGGCCACTCATTGTTATAAATGCCTCAGATTTAGGCAATGGCACCCGTTTTTCGTTTACTCAAGAATACTTTGACCTACTGTGTTCCAATATTAATGATTTTTCAATTGCAAGTGCCGTCGCAGCTTCCTCAGCTGTGCCATTTCTTTTTGACCCCGTCATTGTTGAAAATTACCAAGACTGCAACCATAAAAAAAATGCAATATTACTCGACTCTAAACAGATATTAAACGCCAACCAGGAAGTAAAAGCGATACAAAAGGACCTTCACAAATACCTAAAAACCGGCAACAATTTAAAATATATTCATCTAATGGATGGGGGTATTACAGATAATTTAGGGTTGCGGGCCATCTATGACATGATGGAACTTTCAGGAGGGGCTAAACAAATTCTTAAAAAGTTCAATAAAAAACCCGTGGGACACTTTGCCGTTATTGCGGTCAATGCCGCCACTCATTACAGCCAAGGCATTGGCAAAACCAATCAAGTTCCAAGCATAAAAAGCACTATTAATGCCGTCTCCGACATTCAACTACATCGTTATAATGCTGCGACCATTGATCTATTTCGAAAAGGCTTGCAACGCTGGAGCCAAGACCTCTCTACGCCGGAAAAAGAGGTTAAGGATTATTTTATAGAAGTTGGCTTTGACGGCATTAAAGAGCCGTTGAAGAGTGACTTTTTTAATGCCATTACCAGTTCTTTTACTTTGACAGAAGAAGAAGTAGACAAACTCATTGAAGCGGGTAGAACTCTGCTAAGAAACCATCCAATTTATAAACGCTTAGTTCACGATCTGAACAGTCCTACGGATAAAGATCAATCAATCTAAGCTAACTAAGACAAGCTAATTCAATTGTTTTAAAAGAGTAGGTTTAACTGGGAGATGGTTTTTAAATACTGACCAGGCCTGGTTACTTTGAGACTTCGCTTTTGGCTAATTTCTCTTGTCTTGGTTTTAACCACAATTCAGATAAAATCAATAAGCCAGCACCGACGGTAATCGAGGCATCCGCAATATTAAACGTGGCGTAATGCCAAGTGCCAATATAGAAATCGATAAAATCTGTTACACGCCCTGCGAGAAAACGATCTATCACATTACCGATTGCGCCGCCGAGGACTAAGTTAAGCCCCCAGACTTCAACCGTTAGCTTTGGTGGAAGCTTTGCTAACCACGTCAATAAAATCACACTCACCCCGAGAGCTAATAGTGAAAAAAACCAGCGTTGCCAACCGCCCATATCCGCTAAAAAACTGAAGGCTGCGCCATAGTTATAAGCCAACGTCCAATTCAAATATGGCATGACCGCAACCGGTTCAGCAAAGCTTAAATTAGAGACCGCCCAAAACTTGGTCAACTGATCAAACACAATCACGAAGAAGGTTAACCAGAGTGTTTTAAGTGCGGTAGAGGTTATTTTGTTTTCTGACATACTCTTTCCATTTTAAATAGGATGCAAACACAAAGATAATTCACCACGAAGACACGAAGGCACGAAGATAAAGCCCTTAAAGAATTTGACCCTGCGCTCACATTATTTTGTAAAGTCGCAGGACATGCCCAGCGCTCACATGATTTTATAAAACCGCAGGACATGCCAGGCCTGGTAGGTTTCAAAACCGCCGTTTTGGCGACCTTAAAACCAATGGTTTCTTTTAAAAAACTTCGTGTCTCCGTGCCTAAAATATTAATTGTATATACCGATACAAATTGCCTCTAAAACGCGTCATCTCAAGGCGTAAAATGTGAGTTTACAACTGTAAACGTCCATTTTTTAACGCAGAAATGGCGAGTTATAGGGGTGATCTATGCGCTATATTAGGCGTAGTGACGAACTTCTCCGTCCCCCTCGATATTTTCTACACAACGCGTACACAGTTCAGGATGTGCGGCGGTTTTGCCGACATCTTCACTATGATGCCAACAACGTGCACACTTCGGTGCTTCTGCCGCGCCCGCTTCAATCCAAAGACCTGGCATTTCCGACTCTAAAGCAGAAGCCGATTTTTCAGACAAAGGCTTTAAAGTGGCCGCAGACGTAATCAATACAAAACGTAATTCGTCTTCTAATTGAGAAAGCTTAGCGAATAACGCATCTTCACAATACAGAGTGACTTCTGCCGTTAACGACCCTTTAATGACTTTATCAGCACGTAACTGCTCTAGCTGTTTAGCGACAGCAGAACGGACTGAAATCATCTCATTCCAGTAGTCAGAATTCAGAGCCGTTGACTCATCTAGTTCTGTTAAACCTTCATACCAAGTGGCGACAAAAACAGTTGATGAACGCTCACCCGGTAGGGCTTCCCATAACTCTTCAGCCGTAAAACTCAAGATAGGCGCAATCCAGCGAGTCAGTGCTTCAATGATATGATATAAAGCCGTTTGTGCAGAACGACGCGCCAAGCCATCCGTCTTGCAAGTGTACTGGCGATCTTTAATCACATCTAAATAGAACGCGCCCAATTCAATTGAACAGAAGTGCGTGACATGTTGATAAATATTATGGAAGTTATAACTGTCGTAAGACTCAATAATCTCTTTCTGCAGTTTCGCAGTATGACCAATCACCCACTTATCCAGCGGCAATAGTTCCTCATAAGCAACCATATCCGTGGCTGGATTAAAGCCATTGATATTCGCCAGTAGGAAACGTGCCGTGTTACGAATACGACGGTAAGCATCCGCCGTACGGCTGATGATTTCATCAGAAACGGTCATCTCATAACGATAATCCGCCGCTGAAATCCACAGGCGTAAAATATCGGCACCTAAAGTATTCGAAATTTTCTGCGGTGCAACGACATTCCCCTTAGACTTAGACATTTTCTTACCGTCTTTATCAACAGTAAAACCATGCGTTAACACTTGTTTATAAGGTGCTGTACCGTCTAATGCTAATGATGATAAGAGTGACGATTGGAACCAACCACGATGTTGATCAGAACCTTCTAAATACAGATCGGCTGGTGCGGATAACTCTTCACGCTGATTCAACACGGTATAGTGTGAAATACCCGAATCGAACCAAACATCTAAGATATCGGTGACTTGCTCATAGTCGTCGGCTTCCGCCCCCAACATCGCATCCATATCCAAATCATACCAAGCATCAATCGAGCTAACTTCAACAAGTTTGGCCACTTCTTCCATCAACTCAACAGTACGAGGATGCATTTCACCGCTGACTTTATGTACGAAGATGGCAATTGGCACACCCCAGAAACGCTGGCGAGAGATACACCAGTCAGGACGACCTTGAATCATGCCTTCAATACGGTTTTGACCCCATTCAGGAATCCACTGTACTTTCTTGATTTCCGCCAAAGCAAGATCACTTAATCCGCCTTCACTCATGCTGATAAACCACTGTGGGGTGGTACGGAAAATCAATGGTGTTTTAGTACGCCAGCAATGCGGGTAACTGTGCTCAATGATTTCAATGTGTAATAACGCTTTGTGCTCTTTTAAGACTTCAATAACGTGATCATCAACTTTAAGCACGTTCTCACCTTCAAACAAAGGCGTACCGGTCACAAAGTTACCCGAACCATCCACTGGGCAATCAATTTCTAAATCGTACTCTTTACCGACCACAAAATCTTCTTGACCGTGCCCCGGTGCAGTATGCACACAACCAGTACCCGCTTCTGTCGTGACGTGATCGCCTAAGATCAAGGGCACAATACGATCGTAAAATGGGTGCTGTAAACGGATTAAATCAAACTCTGATCCCGGACCGTATGCAATCACTCGGTACTTATCAAAGCCCCATTTATCCATCGAGTCTTTAATCATCGCTTCGGCAATAAATAGACGCTCAGGACCATGCTCGCCATCCACTTGTACGACGGCATATTCTAATTCAGGATTGATAGAAACGGCTTGGTTAGCCGGTAAAGTCCAAGGGGTTGTTGTCCAAATAACCACAGACAAAGGACCTTCACCCAGATGGTCTTCGACATGGTGGCAACGCGCAAAAAAGGCTTCATCATCAATGACGGGAAAACGCACATCAATCGATTTAGAACGCTTATTCTCATATTCAACTTCCGCTTCGGCCAACGCAGTGTGAGCACCGACACTCCAGTAAACAGGCTTAGTGCCTTTTACTAAATGACCGTTCTCAACGATTTTAGACAGCGCGCGAATTTCATTGGCTTCAAAGGCAAAATCTTTGGTTAGGTATGGGTTTTCCCAATCCGCCAAAACCCCTAGACGCTGGAAATCCGCTATCTGGCCATCAACCTGCTTCTGTGCGTAAATACGGCACTCTTGACGGAACTCAGTCGCCCCAATTTTCTGGCCGACCTTGCCCTTTTTCTTTTCAACATTCAGTTCTATTGGCAGACCATGACAATCCCAACCCGGCACCAACGGCGCATCAAAACCACTTAGACCTTTTGATTTAACAATCATGTCTTTTAGCACTTTATTAACGGCGTGACCGATATGAATCTCACCGTTTGCATACGGAGGTCCGTCATGCAAAATAAACTTTGGACGGCCTTTCATGTGCGCACGAACCGTTTGATATAACGATTCTGATTGCCATTTGGCAACTTGAGCAGGCTCACGGTTTGGCAGGCCTCCACGCATTGGGAAATCTGTTTCAGGCAAGTTTAAGGTTGGTTTATAGTCTGTCATCTGATTTTCGCTATGTTGATGTGCTAATTGAGCGCTTGGCTCAAATTACACGGTTTAAATTTTAAAAAACTGTTTGGCTAACTCAGCATCTAGGCCTATCTGATTTTTTAAGGCCTCGACACTCTCAAATTTCATTTCTGCACGAATAAAGTGTTCCAAAATAACTTCTACGTGTTTACCGTAAAGGTCTTTGTCCCAGTTAAACAGATGCACTTCAATTGAAGGTCTTACACCGCCTACTGTTGGGCGTAAGCCCACATTTGCAACGCCTGGCCAAGGCCTGTCCGCAATGCCGTCAACCGTCACGGCAAATACGCCCTGCACGGGCATATGAAACCGTTTTGGATTGAGATTTAAGGTTCTAAAGCCAATGGTTCGGCCTAACTTTTGGCCATGAATCACCCGACCATTAAACCTAAAGTCTCTGCCCAGTAAGGCTTTGACATCGGCCAAATCGTGCGAACTGAGTGCCGCTCTGACCCGCGTACTGCTGACTCTCTCTTTTGTAAGATCAAAAGTCGGCAGATCTATAACGCTAAAACCGTTCAACCCTCCCGAGGCTTTTAAGTAAGCATAATCCCCTTGGCGTTGTTTACCAAAGCGGAAATCATCCCCAACCACCAGGTGTTTTATATGCAGGCCATCCAATAAGATTTTTTGCACGAAATCTTCCGCACTCAATTCGGCGAAAGAGACGTTAAAGCGCACGCATAAAACATAGTCTATGTCGGTGGACTGAAGTGCTTGAATTTTCTCACGGAAATTCATTAAACGCACGGGCGCTTTTTCGAATGCAAAATACTCAATCGGCAAGGGTTCAAAAATCATCACCACGCTTGGCAGACATCGCTTCTTAGCCTGCTCGACAACGGTTTGCACGATTTCCTGATGGCCCAAATGCAAGCCATCGAAATTACCGATTGTTAGGACACAGCCTTGCTTAAGTTGCGACTTAAATTGATTGAGATTGTGTAAGCCACGGATTAACTGCATTAAGACCAATACTAACTAAAAAATAAGCCTTAAATTATAGCTGATTCAAAGCCTTAACAGGCTGAAATAATGGTGAAATTTGATGTAAAAATAAAAATGGACCACGAAGACACGAAGAGACGAAGGTTTTAAAAGATACCATTCGTTTCAAGATAACAAGAATTATGCCTTTTGAATCCTACCAGGCCTGGTCAAAACCAATGGGTCTTTGCGAGCAAAGCGAAGCAATCCAAGGTTTACCCCTAAAGGCCATGCTTTGCCGTAAGTCATGGATTGCCACGTCACTACGTTCCTCGCAATGACGGTGTTTTTTGTTTTTGCTTCGTGTCTTCGTAGTTCAAAATTTTCAACCAAACAATGGAGTGTCAACTCTACCAGACCTGGCATGTCCTGCGGCTTCACAAAACAATGTGAGCGCAGGGTCAAAAGCAAAACCAATGGGTCTTTGCGAGTACCCCAAGAGTACTTGCTTCGAGGCGCGAGCGAAGCAATCCATGGTTTACCTCTAAAGGCCATGCTTTGCCGTAAGTCATGGATTGCCACGTCACTACGTTCCTCGCAATGACGGTGTTTTTTGTTTTGCTTCGTGACTTCGGGTCTTCGTGGTGAAATCTCTTTAAGCCATTAGTGCTTAAGCATCCGTTTAGGGTTTAAGCCGACTAGCATTAGGGTAGCAAAATAGATCACTATGACACTTAATACTAGACCCAATAACCAGGCCATTCGTTCCCAACCCGTAAAACTTAACCAATGCGTCAGATCAGGATTAATGAGCAGAATGGCCGCCACTAAAACCACATTGGCCAATAGCACCTGAATACTCAACTTACCCCAACCCGCCAAAGGTCTAAAAACATCTTGTTTTGTCAGATACCAATACAATAATCCGGCATTAATAAAAGCGGAAATACTGGTCGCGGCCGCTAAACCCACATGGGCGAAAGGGCCTATTAAAATAAGGTTCATGACCATATTGGTGGTCAGTGCAATAATAGCGACTTTAACCGGCGTCTTCATATCTTTACGGGCATAGAATGCGGGTGCGAGAATTTTAACCAAGATAAAACCGAGTAGACCAAATGAGTACGCCATTAGACTTGCACTTGACATACGGGCATCGAGTGCCGTGAATTCGCCATAAAAGAACAGCGTAATAATGAGCGGTTCTGCTAATAACAGCAAGCCCAAAGTAGCTGGCACCCCAA
This sequence comes from Thiomicrorhabdus sp., assembly GCA_006222135.1. Taxonomy (GTDB): domain Bacteria; phylum Pseudomonadota; class Gammaproteobacteria; order Thiomicrospirales; family Thiomicrospiraceae; genus Thiomicrorhabdus. Next base: position 17,159 of record VCMI01000063.1, read on the forward strand.
TAATCAACACTAAACGCAAAGCCGAATCGATATCCTTTTGAAATCCCTCCCAATTTTCATTGGCGGCTTTTTTGGACAGGCCTGGTAACACCACCGTCGCTAATGCCACGCCAAATACGCCTAATGGAAACTCCATTAAACGATCTGAATAATACAACCAAGAGACCGAACCTGTGATTAAAAAGGAGGCTAGAACGGTATCGACCAATAGGTTAATCTGCGCGACAGAGACCCCAAACAAGGCCGGAATCATCAAACGTTTAACGTCACTCACACCTGGATCCGCTTGACGCGTAGGATGCGGCAACAACCCTAAACGATAAAGAAAGGGCAAGTGAAACAACAGTTGCACCACCCCTGCAACTAGTACGCCCCAAGCCAAAGCCATGACCGGCACGTCCAATAAAGGCGAGACCCAAACGGCAAAACTGATCAGCACTAAATTTAAAAACACCGGCGTGAAGGCTGGCACGGCAAACTGATTATAGGTATTCATAATCGCCGATGAAAACGCCACCAAGGAGATCAGAAGTAGATAGGGAAAGGTAATGGACAACATATCGGCAGCGAGATTGAATTTCTCAGGCTCATCCATAAAACCGGGCGCAAAGACCATCATCCACACTGAAGAACCAAAAACACCAGTTGCCGTGACTAACAGTAAAATCCCGCCGAGTCGAAAACTCAAGGCATCAATCAGATGTTTAACCGCCGCTTTGCCCCGCTTCTCTTTAACTTCAGAGAGAATCGGCACAAAGGCTTGTGCAAAAGCCCCTTCTGCAAACAGTCGGCGGAAAAAGTTGGGTATTTTAAAGGCCACCAAAAAAGCATCTGCACCGGCTGTCGCACCAAAATAGCGGGCAATAATCATGTCGCGAACAAATCCTAAAATACGCGAGATCATGGTCATTCCGCCAACAGTGGCCGTTGCTTTAATGATACGTTTCAAATGGGATTCTCACTCAGGTTGATTATTAACTTACTGGATAGACTAATCTACTGAAATTGTACCAGACCCATAACAATGGCGGTTGCGATTGTATCAACTTATCCCCGGTCTTAAACAATCCGCTCAAATTAAGCTTACTGAGTTTTGGAAACTTTTAAGACCTTGGCTTTATAAACAAATGTACCAAAAGGTATCAACGAAGCGAGCAAGCCAATAAAGCTCTGCATCTCAGTAATTCGACCTTTAAAGACGTTATAAATCAGTACTATATTAAAGATAACAAATAGAGCACCGTGTAACTGCCCCACCCAACTAACCACTTCCGGCATGCCGAATTGATATTTAAGTGGCATCGCCACAAATAGTAAAAGCAATAACGAACTGCCTTCCAATAAGGCCATTAGACGTAAAAAAGTCATTGAACTCCTTTTTGATTGAATTGATAAATTTCAGATACAAAAAACCGGGATAAACCCGGTTTTTTATTTTACGTAGTTTTAGAGACCTTTGCACGAGATCACAAACGGATAAAAATGGCTAAAATGTCACTGCTTTTCGTTGGAAAACTTGTCAATAGCTAGCTATTAACTACGTTTCCCGCCTTAATCAGTAAAATTTTATCTAATTTTTCTCTCGCTCCTGACTCGTGCAAAGATCTCAGTTAAAACTAAATAAAATTAAGCCATCGCTTTAATGCGAGCGTTGATACGGCTCTTAGAACGTCCAGCTTTATTCTTAGAAATAATGCCTTTACGCGCCAGACCGTCTAACTTAGACTGAGCTGCACGAAAAGCAACATTTGCAGCTGCTTTATCACCAGCAGCAACCGCTACTAATACTTTTTTCACTACAGTACGCATATGTGAACGTTGTGCAACGTTAAGGATACGAGTTTTTTCTGCAATACGTGCGCGTTTAGTTGCTTGAACTGTATTAGCCATTTTTAAATCTCCAATAATTAGGTTTTACGCATTAACCGATCCGTAGACCTCAATTAACACAACTCTCGATGCCTCAACACAGATTCTCTATGAAGATAACAAAACCGTAACGGCCTGAAAGGAACCGAAGATTATCCACATCTACCCAGGCCATGTCAAATAAATTAGAGTCATTTTACTAAAAAGCTTTAAAAACCAAGTTGTTATTTTTCATCCCAATAGACATTATCTTTAAAGTAGTCGACTAAAAAATCAATCAACACTCTAGACTTCTTGGGTAAAAAACGATTCTGGGGATAGACCGCATAAGCCGCTACGCTGGTAATTTTATATTCAGGTAACACCTTTACTAACGCCCTCGACTGCAACGCTCGCCAAGCTATAAAAGTCGGCAGCATTACCAAGCCATGTCCATTAATCGCCATCTGGCATAAAAAGTCGCCATTGTTGGCGCTCATTTGTCCCGATAAATGAATATTAACCTTGCGCCCTGCCGGATCCACTAAACGCCAACGATCCTCAGACCCACTCCCATAACGCAACTGTAAATGATTTTGTAAATCATCATGGTGTTTAGGCAAGCCATATTGTTCAAGGTATTCAGGACTGGCCAATAAAGCAAATTTAATCGGCACTATTTTTCGTGCCTGCATTGAGGAGTCTTCTAGTTCGGAAATTCGAAATGCCAAGTCAAGACCCTCTGCAATCATGTCGACCTGACGATCCGAAAAGTCTATCTGTAGATGAAGCTTAGGATGCAAAGAGGCAAATTCTTCCAAAGCGGGTGATAAATGACTCAAGCCAAAGGACATCGGCACAGACAAACGCAATACACCCTCAATTTCACCGTCTTCCATCTTCCCGAGCTCATTCATTTCATCAACAGTCGTCGTGTATGTGATTTGTAGTGGGTAATGCGATAATAGCACCATGAATAGTACTACTTTATTTAGCATGGCTCTTGGCCTGCAATCGCCTTGGCAAGTGAATGACATTTCGTTTTAGTCGTCGTGT
>VCMI01000064.1 GCA_006222135.1 Thiomicrorhabdus sp.
ACACGACGACTGCTWCGAATGACGTCTGCTTTAAGTTTTGGGTCGTATTTTCTGCGGCTCATCTACTTACTCCTTTTGATGATTATAATTTATCATCTAGGTACTAAATAGTGTATCCACTCCACAATGATGTTTTAATCTAATAAACTAATTACTCTTTATGCTGGGGAAACCTAGCGACTTGCCCCTATTAACTTCCTACAATAATAGGGGCTTTTTTTTGCCTAAATTCTAGGATTTTGTTTTAAACTGAAATTCTACTATGCCGTAACAAAGCCTCAATATTCGGCTCACGTCCTCTAAAGGCTTTAAATAAAACCATTGGATCAACTGAACCACCCGCCGCTAAAATAATATTTTTAAACTTAGCACCCGTTTCTGGGTTCAAAATACCCTCCTCTTCAAATAGACTAAACGCATCGGCCGACAATACCTCGGCCCACTTATAGCTAAAGTAACCCGCCGCATAACCACCTGCAAAAATATGGCTAAAACTGTGCATGAAACGACTGTATTCTGGTGGCATAATCACAGCCACTTCTTCACGAATACGTTGCGATAAATCGGCAATCTCTTCCACGTGTTCCGGATTGTAAAAGGCGTGCATTTCAAAGTCGGTAAGCGAAAACTCTATCTGACGCGCCATCATCATGGCCGACTGGAAACCACGACTTTTCTTTAAGGATTCAAATAAAGCATCGGGCAAAGTTTCCCCTGTTTCAATATGACTTGAAATCAATGCTAAGCCCTCTTTTTCCCAACAGAAATTTTCCATAAACTGTGAAGGTAATTCAACGGCATCCCAAGGGACACCGCTGATGCCTGATATATCTAAATGTTCCATCTCCGTCATCAAGTGGTGAATACCATGACCAAACTCATGAAACAGGGTTGTCAGCTCATCGTGTGTTAAACAAGCGGCTTGGCCATCTAATGGCGGAGTAAAGTTACAAACAAGATAGGCGACTGGTTTCTGCAAATCCCCTTGAGGATGTACCCAACGGCTAATGGCTGAGTTCATCCAAGCTCCACCGCGTTTGTTCTCACGGGCGTACAAATCTAAATAGAATTGACCGATGACTTCTTCATTGTCCCCTATCAACTCGAAAAATCGGACGTCAGGATGCCAAACTGGTACGCCTTTTTGAGCCTCAATTCGAATGCCAAATAGTTTTTGGGTAATTTCAAACAGGCCTTTTAAAGCTGATTCCACCGGAAAATACGGGCGCAATAATTCCTGAGATAACGATAAGGTTACACTTTTAAATTTCTCAGAAGTGAAGGTCACATCCCAAGGTTGAAAGTCGTCAATGCCTAATTCCGTTTTAGCAAACTCGGTTAAAGTCGCCAACTCTTGTTTGGCCTGTGGTTTTGACTTAGTGGCTAAATCACGTAAGAATCCTAATACTTGCTCACTACTTTCGGCCATTTTGGTGGCTAAAGAGTAATCTGCATACTGATCAAACCCAAGTAAATTGGCTTTTTGATGACGTAATGAACGTATTTTAAGGATATTATCGGTATTATCAAACTCTGTATTGTGCGCTTGATCTGATGAACGCGTGCCAAAAGCACGGTAGACTTCAGCTCTTAATTCACGGCTATCCGCATGTGTCATTACAGCCAAATAGGAGGGGAAATCTAACGTCACACACCACCCCGATAACTCTCTATTTTCAGCCAGTTGTTTAAGCAACCCTTTTGCCGAATCCGGCAAACCTTTTAGCAAAGATTCATCTGTAATATGTTTTGACCAGGCCTGGGTAGATTTCAAAACATTATTAGAAAACTGACTGCTCAGTTGTGACAATTGTTGTGAAATTTCCTGATACTCAGACTGTTGCTCAGCCGGTAAAGCAATACCACTTAAACGAAAATTTCGTAAGGCATTCTCAATGACTTTTTTCTGTGCCAGGGTATAGTTTGTAAATTCTAAACTGTCAACAATGGCATTGAACTTGGCATACAAGCCAGAATTTTGACCCACTTCAGTATAATAAGTCGTGACCCACTCTAAACAATTTGTGTACGCTTTATGCCACTCGTCACTGTTTCTCACTGCGTCTAAATGACCAATAGGCCCCCAAACACGTTCAAAGCGATTATCAATCACTTCTAAAGGTTCAATAAAATTCTGCCAACTGGGGATTTCTGTCAAGGAGACCAAGCGGGCAATTTCTGCACGATTATCAGATAACAGCTGAGTGACTGCAGGTTCAATATGTTTCACGTGAAACAATTCAAAATTAGGCAGTGATGAAATATTGAGTAGAGGATTGTTTTGAATTTGAGCTAATTTAGTCATATGAATTTCTTGTGTTTTACTCTATTTGAAAGGAATGTAAATCTAAAATTGATTTGAAAATTTGCTTTAAACGTAATAGATTTAGAATGTATTTATTATAACGCAATGAGACACCCTAATAATGAAACACTTTCAGTCCGAAATGATTTTACAAAGCCCAAATCGGGGTACCTATAACATCACCGACAAGATCAATAAACTCGTATTAGAATCTGGAATTCTATCTGGTTTATGCCATGTATTTATACAACATACTTCAGCCTCATTAATTATTACAGAAAATGCCGATCCTACGGTAAGGCAAGATATTGAATATTGGCTGCAAAAGATGGTTTTAGATGGCGATAACAACTACCAACATAACGATGAAGGTGACGATGATATGAGCGGTCATATTCGTTGCCTGATTACTGATACGAGTCAAACTACTCCAGTGACAAATGGATGTCTCAATTTGGGTATTTGGCAAGGCCTATTTTTATATGAGCATCGGACCAGTCGTTTTGAGCGAAAACTCATTATTACCATTCAGGGGAATTAGGGAGTATTGAATTAAGCATAAATTTGATTATTTGCAAAATTTTTAGAAACTTATGCCAAAAATACTTAATAGGAGAGGTTTCATAAGGCTTTAAACCTTAAAGCCTGGTATTTGCCCTACCAAAACCCAATAAATCACTTAGAGGCCTGCTTATGGAAGCCAAAAATCTTAACAAAATCAAAAAATGGATTAATTAAAACGGCTGATTGAATGTCCTCTCCTACTTTTGACTCTCCGTATTAGTTTGCTGCTTATTGGTATCGGTGTCACTCACAAGTTGTAAACGGGCAATTCGTTTTGATAAGGTGTGTAATTGTTTAAATCCGTCTATTAACTGCATTTCATAACGAAAAACTTTTAAACGCTGCTCATCCGGTTTAAAGCGTTTTACCTGATGCGTTAAAACCTCTTGAATCAAATGGTCAATGGTTTGTTTTATCGCCAATACTGATAGGGCTGCTTCGCTGTCTTTTGCATAGATACTTTGCAAAGCATTCTCCATAGATTTACCCACCTCTGATGTGAGTTGACCCACTAGAGTAAGCATGGTTTCACTTGGCTTAATATTTTCTTCAAACATTTCATGTAGCACTTGTTGTAAATTAGAATGAATGGTCTCTAACATTGATTCCAAATTATTAGCTACATTCATAAGCTTCATATATTCCTGCTGCTCCTCCGCTGTCAACTCTGACTGCCCTGCTTGACCAAGATAACTGAGCATCTGCCCTTGGTATGATCTTAATCGCTGTAGGGTCATATCTTCTCGAGCCAAACGGTCTATATTAGATTTAGCAATCATTGAAACCAATCTTCTATAAAAAAGTCCGACTTGTTTTTGATAGTGCTCCAACTCTAAATTAACCGCTTCCATCGCTAACGAGGGAGTACCGAGTAACGCTTTATCTAAAAATACACTCTGGAATTCGCCAATCTCTTTTTCCTCTTGCAATACAGGAAATAACTTATAGACACTCCATAGAAAGAGTGGAATCAAGGGTAAAAACAATATAACAGCGACTAGTTTAAAGAGCGTATTGGCATTGGCAATTTCACGTGGAGTATTAGCCGCCAAAACATCCATTGTTTGTCCATTCAGGACATCATGTGCTGAAATAAAGACTGCAAAACTGGCCAATTCTGGAATAAAGGGTAACCAAATTAAGACACCTAATATATTGAATTGAACATGAATCATAGCCGTACGCATAGCTTCACGTGATTTGCCAATCGCCGCTAACATCGCTGTGACGGTGGTGCCAATATCCGCTCCTAAAGACAAAGCAATTCCAGCTGGCAAGGTCAAGAAACCATTACTGGCCATCACTATGACGATGGCAATCGTGGCCGAAGAAGATTGCACTAAGGCCGTAAAAACCAAACCGACTAATATACCCAAGAAAGGATTTTGCATCTCGATCATTAAATCTAAAAAGGGCTGATACGTTTTTAAAGGCTCCATGCCTTCACTCATGACATTCATGCCAAAAAAGATTAAACCCAATCCCATAATCAAAGAGCCAATGGCTTTCTTCTTACGTAACTTAGCGGTAAATTGAATCATAAAACCGGCTGAGACCATCAATAGAGCAAAATTGGTGACTTTAAAAGCCACAATTTGTGCCGTCATGGTGGTCCCTAGATTTGCCCCCATAATGACGCCTGCGGCTTGAGCCACCGTCATCAATCCTGCTGATACAAATCCAACGACCAAGACACTCGTGACCGAGGAGGATTGAATGACAGCTGTGACACCTGCACCGGTGATAGCGCCCATCACTCTGTTAGTGGTTAATCTACTCAGCATGTTTTTCATTTTATCGCCAGAGACTACTAATAGTCCCTTAACCATCTGTTCCAATCCAAATAGAAATAGTGCTAGACCACCAGACAACCACATAAACATGGTAAACCAGTCTAGAGACTGTGTATTGGACGACTGAGAAAATGCAAACGAACTGTATAAAATTGCAAAGAACGCAAAGAGACGAATGATGAATTGTGTATTGACGAACATCGTAAATTAGCCTGTTACTGTTACTGTTTATGAATAACCTTATATTAACGCTATTAGAATCCCCAGAATAGTAATTTTACTACTTATTATTACAATAAATTTTTTACAAATATCATAGTATTATTCAATGACTAATTATCAGTATAATCATATATCAGGTATTGATAATATGATTTAATATATATAGAGATTTTTGACAAAACCCAAGGAAGTAAATAATGAAAAAACAAACTTTAGTTTGGTTAGCTGCAGCAACTGTTTCAGGCATTATGGCCTCATCTATGGCGAATGCATCTCCAGAACCCACAGATCCAAAAAAACACACACCACAAGGCCTTTACATTGACGCTAAAGAAACCATCGCGTTAATGGAAAAAGACCCTAAGGTTATTTTGGTGGATGTTCGTACTCCAGAAGAGTGGCAATTTGTCGGATATACGGAAGCAGCACAAATTATGGTTCCTTCTATCTTCTTTAAATATGATGCCATGGATGATAAAAAGCCACGTTACAGAGACGTAGTTAATGATAATTTTGTTTCTGAATTAGAAGATAAAGCAGCTGACTTAGGTGCATATACAGATACAACTTACATTCTAATGTGTCGCTCAGGGGCAACTCGTGCACAACCTGCCGCTAAAATGCTTGCTCAATACGGTTATAAAAATGTTTATATTATGACGGATGGTTTTGAGGGTAGTAAGACTAAAGATGGTGACAAAAAAGGATTCCGTCTTAAAAATGGTTGGAAAAACTCAGGTCAGCCTTGGACCTACAAAATTGATGCTAAGAAAACGTATTTTGTTAAATAGTTAATAAACGTTTTTTAGTAAAAAGCTGCCTTTGGAATCAATTCCAAAAAGCGGCTTTTTTGTTTCACGTGGAACCTAAATATCCATTTTTAGAAAATGACCAGGTCTGGCATGTCCTGCGGCTTTACAAAGCCATGTGAGCGTAGGGTCACTACTCCAAAAAATCAATATTCTCTGCTATTTTTCTTATAGTTGTGGGCGCTGCAAACTAAATTTATCCGCTGTCTTAGAATAATCACTGCCACCTAACTTACCAATAGAATTTAATAACACCCCATTAATATGGCCTTCTTTATAAATCGTTTCATCTATATAAATCCCGATAACATCCAATAAAATCAAGACGCCACCTGCAGGCAAATCAGAGATGGTAATGGTGTCTCGTAAACGACACTCATAACGTACTTTGGACTGTTTGACGCTCAAAGCAGCCACAAATTCACTCTCAATAGACTCAATACCGAGTGCACTAAATTCACTTATTTCAGCTGGATAAGCGGCACAAGAGCCATTCATCTCCTCAGCCTGATTCGCACTGACTACATTGACGACACAGCTTTTGGTTTGCTGCAAATTAAGCAATGTATCTTTAGCTTGTTGGTTAGATTGATTGATATGGGTAATGGCCAAAACGGGAGGATTACAACTAGCAACGGTAAAAAATGAGTAAGGAGCGAGATTATCGATACCGGCAGAACTTAATGTACTAATCCATGCAATTGGGCGAGGAATAATCCCTTCAACTAATAAAGGATAAAGCTCTGCTGTACTAATATCAGCGGTTTTCAAATACATACAATCCAACCTTATATTAAGTGATTAAAAGTGATGAACTCTTATCGAAAGTTAATCACTCCTTGATTCTTTATTATAAGTGACCACGGCCTGGCATGTCCTGCGGCTTTACAAAGCCATGTGAGCGTAGGGTCACTTCTGTTTTAAACACAAACGATGCCAAGATATCCATATTATAGAGTTGAATCTAAACCTTTTAAGAGGGCCAAAATCATCGCTCTAACCGAATCTTTCTCTAAGGCGACGCCTACCGATTTAGTGCTACCAACTTGAAGATAGACATAAGCCATTGCCTTGGCATTCTTGCCCTCTTTACTATTAAGAACATCATGCATAGCATGTTCTGCATAATCAATCACATCCACAACTTGACCCGTACGTTGTTGCCAAGCATCACATAAAGCGCTGATGGTACCTGAGCCTACACCCTGCCAAGTTTCACCGTTGACTTCAAGTGATAATCTTTCTGTATCTCCTTCTCTATTCAACTGATAGTGGTTCAAAACAATTCCATTGTCTTCACAGCGATAGTGTTTTGTAAATTCCGAATAAAGTTCTTTGTGACTGATAACACCGCCATGCTTTTCGGCTAACTGTTGCGCGATAGGGGCAAAATCTAATTGCACCCATTTTGGTAACTTTAAACCATACTCCTGTGCCAAAACAAATGCTGAACCCGCTTTACCAGATTGACTATTAACTCGAATAATCGCTTCATAATCACGGCCAATATCTTTAGGGTCGATTGGTAAATAAGCGACGTTCCAAGGTTGATCTGATTGCTGTTTCAGTAAACACTTACGAATCGCATCCTGATGACTTCCTGAATAGGCGGTATAAACCATCTCACCCACCCAAGGATGACGAGGATGAGTTTTAATCTGAGTGACCGCTTCAACCACAGGAATCCAATCATTGGGCTGTGATAAGTCCAATAATGGATCAATGCCTTCACTAAATAAATTCATCGCTAAGGTGACTATATCCATATTACCGGTACGTTCGCCATTGCCTAACAAAGTGCCTTCAATACGATCTGCACCCGCCAATAAAGATAACTCTGCGGCCGCAACAGCACAGCCACGATCATTATGGGTATGGATGGAGATTAGAGCGGATTCACGATTTGGCAAATGGTTGATAAAATATTCAACTTGATCCGCAAACCGATTCGGTGAACTGCTTTCAACTGTCGCCGGTAAGTTTAAAATGCACTTATTATCTGGCGTCGGCTGCCAAACATCCATGACCGCTTTACAAACCTCTACCGCATAATCAGTTTCAGTTTGCGAAAAACTCTCAGGTGAATATTGGAAAATCCACTTAGAATCCGGCTCTTTTTCGGACGCCTTAAGGCCGTACTCCTGCACCCATCTAGCGCCTTGTACGGCCATAGCCTTGATTTCGCCTTTACTCTTCTCAAAGACGTTCTGACGCTGCACAATGCTCGTGGTGTTATAAACATGCACCACTGCTTTCTTAACGCCAGACAAGGCTTCATAAGTTCGCTTTATCAAATGTTCACGTGCTTGTACTAAAACCTGAATAGTAACGTCGTCTGGAATCAACTTATCGTCAATCAAACGGCGGGTAAAATCGAACTCCACCTGACTGGAAGAAGGGAATCCTACTTCGATGGTCTTAAAACCCAACGCCACCAATTGCTTCCATAAAGCCAGTTTTTGCTCAATCGTCATTGGATTTGCTAATGCCTGGTTGCCATCGCGCAAATCCACACTCGCCCAAATAGGTGCTTTCGTTAATACATTATTTGGCCACTGACGATTTGGCATATTAGGTGTGGCTGTGCGCTGGTATTTTTGTGGTGGGGTATTTTGGTTCATCTGCTTCATCTATTTAAATTCTTATTCTCGATGCGGTCTTGCATCAATTTCATGAGTTCTATTTTACAGAGTAAGCGATCGAATCTTATTGCAAACTATTCACTAAATTACACATTAATAACAATATTATGCTAAATTAATACCATATATAACATCAATAAACCACTAAAGGTGCTTTATGACATCAAAAGCGTTAACAATATTGGATTACTACGATAAAGGCATCTTGAATGCTCTACAAAACAATGGCCGCTTAAGTAATCTGGAAATTGCCGATAAAATAGGTCTATCACCTTCGGCTTGCTTACGTCGATTTAAAGCATTAGAAGCATCCGGGGTCATTTTAGGCTATCGAACATTGTTGGATGCGAAGCAATTAGGTTTAGATTTAATGGCTCTGATCCATATCTCTATGGATAAGCATACCAAGGAGCGGTTTCAGGAATTTGAGTCAAGTGTACAAGCCCTACCCAATGTATTGGAATGTTTATTGCTTACAGGACAGTCAGCTGATTATCAATTAAAAGTGGTGGTCAAAGATTTAGAAGCTTATCAAGACTTGCTCCTGAATCATGTCACTCAAATTGAAGGCGTAAGTGGCGTACATACGAGTTTTGTACTTAGAAAAGTGGTCGATAAAACAGCGCTTCCTCTTCTCTAAAAACTAAAAAAGTTAAATTTACTCAACGGTTTATTTCCGATACATTCAAGTCGTAAGTGCAACAGTTTTAATTTCCCAGAACACCTCATTAGGTGTTCTGAATCCTAAACACTTTCTTGGGCGATTGTTGAGCTTATCAACAACCCAATCAATTTCTTCCTGAGTTACTTTATCGAAGTCTGTTCCTTTTGGAAAGAATCGTCTTAACAATCCATTGGTATTTTCATTGGTTCCACGCTCCCAAGAAGAGTAAGGGTGGGCAAAATAAAAATCTGTCCCAAGCTCTTTTGCCATCGTTTGGTATTGTGAAAACTCTTTGCCATTATCTGAAGTTAATGAATGAACAGGCCTGTTTAAAGCTCGTAATTGGTCGTSGTGTCAAGTCGTCGTGT
>VCMI01000065.1 GCA_006222135.1 Thiomicrorhabdus sp.
ACACGACGACTGACGAMTGTGACCTAATCGCCTTATTGCATAGGTAATGCGTCGATACCCATAACGACCTTTATGTCCATTAAAGAGTTGTTGAATCGCTCTTTTAACGTCCGCATAACGATCAGGTAGCGCACTGCGAGCCTGATGGTAATAAAACACACTTCGTGCAAGCCCTGCGGCCTTGAGAAGATGTTTAAGTTGATAGAACTTTCTAAGCTTATCTATGAGCCCTGCTTTTTCTTGGTTTGGCGTCCTTTTTCCTGAAGCAGGGCATCGAGCTTTTTTAAATAGGCATTCTCCGCTCGACGGTACTCGAGTTCTTCACGTAACTCTTCTAGGCTCATTTGTTCAGTTGGCTTAACGGGCTCTTGCTTTTGGTTTTTTTTCAATTTTCTACCCTGCTTTTTAGGCTGCAAGCCTGAAAGGCCGAACCGTTCGAATTGAGTTAGCCAAGTAGAAATCGTACCCGAAGAACTCATGTTATAGACAATACTAGTATAAGTAATAGACCAGTGATTTTCGTGCATTGTTTTTAGGATACGATATTTGTCTTCAAAAGAGCAGGGGGTTTTACGTTTGATAAACGAATTGTGACCATGGAAACGATAGACTTGAGCCCAGTAACGGATATAACGATCTGGAATACCGAGCCGTTTTGAAATCGAACGACTAGATTCATGAGAAAGGCATTGCCTGGCAATCGCCAGTTTAAATTCTCGATTGTATTTGGACATAAAAAACCCCCAGAGTTGGTGTCCAACATTTGGGGGTCACTTCAAATTCGAGGGCTTTTTAGTTTGACCAGGCCTGGTATATCCTGCGGCTTTATAAAACTATGTGAGCGTAGGATTGTCTTATCTCTTAGTCAATCGCTCTCTAATAAGAAGATAAGACCATGACACCATCCATTTCGACATCGGTATCTTTAGGCAGTTGCTTAACGGCAACAGCGGCACGCGCAGGATATGGCTCTACAAAATATAAAGCCATAATCTCATTAACCGTCGCAAAGTGACTCATGTCGGTCAAGAAGATATTCAATTTAACGATATCTTGTAAAGAACCACCAGCCGCTTCACATACCGCTGTTAGGTTCTTAAATACTTGGTGAATACGTTCTGCTATAGCACCTTCTTTCAGTTCCATGGTTTCAGGAATCAAAGCAATTTGACCTGAAAGATAGACAGTATTACCAACACGAACCGCTTGAGAGTAAGGGCCGATTGCTTGAGGTGCATTGGGAGTAGAGATGATCTCTTTCATGTTGATTGCCTTTTAATGAATTGAATTGTTTTAAATTCTATCAAAATTGTCCTGCTTAAACAGAGTTTGCTTGGATTTAAAACGTCTTTTATCTTTTAATAAGAGATGCGTGGAGAATCGTTTTTGGAATCAGAAGGCCCGTTGGAGCGGTAAAATAAGGCTTTTTACAGGCGTTGAATCTTTTCAACAATCGGTAGGAGTTTTAAGTGGCGCATGACTTTGGCCAAATGAATACGATCACGGACGTTAATCACAAAATGCATTGAGCTATAAGACTCATCTTTGTCTTCAGAGCTGACGCGCTCGATATCGGTATTGGTTTTTGCAATCTCACTGGCAATTTTAGCCAGAGTGCCACGTTGGTTTTTTGCTTCTAGTTGGATATCAACTAAATAAGTGCCAGTTGCGTGCTCATCCCAATGTACATCCAGGTACTTTTCGGGATTATTTTTAAGGTTTTTAACATTGTGACAACTGTTCCTGTGAATCACTAATCCTTTCTCGGTACTGATAAATCCGACAATCTGATCGCCTGGTATTGGATGACAACAGTTGGCAAAGTGCAATACCATGCCTTCCGTCCCGGAAATAGGCAGACCAGCTTCTAATCCTAGGTTTCTCGGTGCGATTTTATCATCGGTGCCTAAGACGACATCGTGAATCTGTTTGGCCACTAAAGGCGACATGCGATTCCCTGAACCCAAGTCTTCCAGTAGCTGGTCCCAACTCGAGAGTTTAAGCACTTCAATTAACTCGCCGCGCATCTCATCAGTCAGGCCTTCATAGGACATATTGAATTTTCGTAAAGACTTGGCCAGCATTTTGTGCCCCAAGTTCACGGCGTCACCCACCTTCTGATTTTTCATAAAGTGGCGAATTTGCGAACGGGCTTTTGCAGTCGTGACAAAGTTGAGCCAAGCCGGGTTTGGCTGAGCATCGCGGCTTTTAATGATATGGATGGTTTTACCACTTTCGAGCGGGGTGCGTAATGGCACTAGCTTTTTATCAATCCGACAACCAACGGTGGCGTGACCGATATCGGTGTGCACAGCATAGGCAAAATCGACGGGTGTTGAGCCAGTCGGTAGTGTGATGATATCGCCTTTGGGAGTGAAGACAAAGATAACATCCGGAAACAGGTCAATTTTGACATTCTCTAAGAAGTCGAGCGAGTTACCGGCACTTTGCTGAATCTCAAGTAGATTCTTGACCCACTCTTGGGCACGTGCATCAACCTGTGAGGTGTCATTTTTTTCTGCGAGTCATTTTGTTTATACTGCCAATGAGCGGCAATACCGTGTTCGGAGACTTCATGCATGATTTTATCGCGTATCTGGACTTCTAAATGGACGCCATAAGGGCCAAACAGTGAGGTATGTAAAGACTGATAACCATTGCCTTTTGGGATGGCAATATAATCCTTAAAGCGTAGAGGCAGTGGTTTGTATAGAGAGTGAACGGAGCCTAAGGTGCGATAACATTCATCTACCGTGTCGACGACGATCCGAAAAGCAAAGATATCCAAGATGTCGGCAAAGCTCTGGCGCTTATTCTTCATCTTTTTGTATAGGCTATAGAGATGTTTTTCGCGACCAAACACCCTGCCAGAAATATGCTCTTGATTGAGTCGGTTCTGGATGGTGTCGGTAATTTGTTCAATAACTTCTTTACGATTACCACGTGCTTTCTTGACAGCACTTTCCAATACGGCAAAACGGTAAGGGTGCATCGCTTTGAATCCAAGGTCTTCCAGCTCTAATCGAATCGCATTGATCCCTAAGCGACCCGCAATCGGTGCAAAAATATCTAAGGTTTCATGTGCAATACGACGCTGTTTATCCGGGCGCATTACACCCAAAGTTCGCATGTTGTGCAGACGATCAGCTAGTTTAATCAGGATAACGCGAATATCTCGAGCCATCGCTAAAATCATTTTGCGGAAGTTTTCGGCTTGCGCCTCTTGCGGGTTATCAAACTCGAGTTTACCCAGTTTAGTCACACCATCAACAATTTCAGACACACTTTCGCCAAAACGATCCGCTATGTCTTGTTTGGTGTAAGGGGTATCTTCAACCACGTCATGCAGGATAGCTGCAATCAGGCTTTCTTGGTCGAGTTGGATATCTGCAAGGATTTTAGCAACCGCGACGGGGTGCCAAATATAGTCTTCACCCGATTTACGGGTTTGACCTTGATGCGCCAAAGCTCCAAACTCATAAGCGACTTTAATACCCGCAACTTGTTCTGCGGTTAAATATTTCGAGGCTTTCTCGAGTAGACCATTTATCGAGCTTGGAGTGGGCATAGTAGGAGTGATTTTTAGGTGAAGAATGGAGGAGTGTTTGGATCAGCCAAAACAACATCTGCATCAATCGTGCCGGCCGCAAGTTCGCGTAATGCGACGACGGTTGGCTTGTCATTTTCCCAATCAACAGTCGGCTCTGCACCGTTTGCGATTTGACGTGCACGTTTAGCACTTAAAATAACAAGTTCAAAACGGTTTTCTACTTGATCTAAACAATCTTCTATTGTGACGCGTGCCATATCGAGGTCCCACTGATTTCAAAGGTAAAGAGTTATTTTACACGAAATTACCATTAGTTTTCAAAATCTTGTGCAGAATAACACCTTATTATGAGTTTCGCTGGCTACCAAGCAGTGATTTTAAGTAGTTTTCGAGTATTCCCTTTTGAGATTGTATCGCACACAAGGCTTGTTGGCCGAGTTGTAGACGTTGTTTTTCATCGTCGATTAAGGCCAATATTGAGGTGTTTAGCTCCAAGAGATCAGCGCACTGTAAAAGGCCTTTATGCTTTAAAAGTAGAGCGGTTTCGTCCTTAAAGTCTGACATGTCTGGGCCTGTCAAAATGGCTTTTTGATAACGCGCAGGTTCGAGTAGATTGTGACCCCCTTTTGGCACAAAACTACCGCCCATAATGACCAATTTGGCATGCTCAAACAGAGGCAAAAGTTGGCCTAAACGATCATCTAAAAACAGTTTAGTCTCTGATTCTGGAGACTGGCCTTTACTCGCAACTTTGATCGCTTTAGTAAGTTTTAGGAGCTGTTCTTGAATCGATTTACTGCGTTTAGGGTGGCGTGGCACAATGACTAATAGTTCGGGTCTGTTTTGTTTAAGCCAGGCCTCGCTGATACGGAGTTCTTCATCGGCATGACTCGAGGCTAGTAAGATATAGTCACGATTAATTGGCTTTGGATAATGGGTCATCATCTCTTGATGGGCGTATTTTAAGTTGCCGATAACCACAACCTTCTGAGGATCTGCGCCAAGTTTTATAAAACGGTCTGTTTCAGATTGCGAGCGCGCGAGCACCTGGGTGACAAGTTGTAAGCTTTGTTGATAAGCCTCTTTAAGCCACGGAGGTGCATTAAGCGTTTTGGGTGACATTCGAGCATTGATTATTTTGACCGGGATCTGCTTTTGCTGACAGATTCGATAGAGATTAGGCCAAATTTCAGTTTCTAAAATCCAGCATTCCGAAGGTTGGTAGGTTTTTAGAAGACGGCGGATTGCAAAAGGCCAATCCATCGGTAGATAGCAGTGCTTTACTGAATCCGAAAAAAGGGTTTTTACAACGGCTTTTCCGGTCGGTGTGTTGGTCGTGATTAAGACCTCAAATTGAGGCTGTATCGCACGAATAAGAGGCTCTGCAGCATTTACTTCGCCTACCGATGCACAGTGTAGCCAGATACGTTTTGTCGTTGGAGCTGGGACGGGAGGATAAGATAACCCCAGGCGCTGCAAGAAAAAAGCAGAACCCGCTTTGCGTTTAATCGCCTCCACCAGAATTAACAGCACGATAAGAGGGCTTAGTAGTCTAATTAACAGTTGGTATAAAGTCATTAAGGTCTCATCAAAATGGAATTTGTAAATTGATCAGGCCAGGCATGTCCTGCGGCCTTAAAAACCATGTAAGCGTAGGGTCAATTTACAATCGAACTGTAATTAGTGGCCTGTTTGTAATAAAGCTTCCATTATGGCGATATCACCGGGAAGATCGACTTCTGGTGAATCCCATTTACTTTCAACCACTCTGATTTTGTGACCGTATTCTAAAGCGCGTAGTTGTTCCAGTTTTTCAATGTCTTCTAGCTTGCCCATTGGTAATGCATTAAAGGTATCCACAAAGCCTTTGGTGTAAGCGTAAATCCCTAAATGTTTGAAGCTGTCATGATCCCAGTAATCGCGGCCATGAGGAATGGTGGCGCGTGAAAAATACAATGCAAAACCATTAACATCCATTACCATTTTGACATCTTTTGGATTAGTGATTTCTGCTTCATTAACGATTTTAAAAGACAAGGTACTCATCTCAAAACTACCATCATAATCGTCTGCTATAAACGGTGAAATGACATCTTCAATTGATTCAGGGTGTACCAACGGTTGGTCGCCTTGCACATTGACAATTAAATCATCATCTTTCAAACCTACAATATTGGCGGCGGCTGCAATCCGGTCTGTCCCCGAAGCGGCCTCAATAGGCGTCATTACAACTTTACCACCAAAGGCTTCGACGACCTCTTTAATGCGAACATCATCCGTTGCAATATAAACGCCCGCCAAACCTTGGGCTTTAGAGATGCGTTCATAAACATGCTGAATCATCGGCTTGCCATCAATCAGTTTAAGCGGTTTACCCGGTAAACGCGAAGAGCCATAACGAGCAGGGATAAAGACATAAGTATTCATAAGGATCACTTTAGAAAGAAGGGTTAAAGGATGTATTAATTAGGTGTGGAGCTGAAGTTTTTGGCAAACTAGTTTAGATGCATAGCAAGGCAGGGCAAAGGGAGTTGAGTATAGCTCAATGACCGAAAGCCCTAACGAAGCTAGGCGCTAAAATAGGCAACCAAAACTACATTTTCTCGTAGAGTGAACGTAATAGTTCTGGCGTTACTTTTTCTTTCCAATTTGGACCGTAGACATTTTCCCACAGCGGCGCCAAACCAGACGCGGTACGAATCATCTTATCCATCTCGGCTTCAGTAAGGTTTTTGGTGACGCCTTTTGGTAAAACGATATTGTGTTTTTTCATCATTTCACGGAAGACTTTAACGCCTTCTGGATAAAAATCATCTAACACATCAAATACGATACAGTTACCAATGCCGTGGTGGTAACCCATCACGTAGGCTAAGCCGTAAGACAAAGCGTGGCATGCGCCTACTTGGCTATAAGCGATACTTTGACCACCCATATAAGAGGCCATCATCAACTTTTCGTCTGAATCAGGGTGGTCTTGTATAAATATTTGGTTACAAAGGTCTAGCGATTTTTCGCCAAAAGCGCGGGCAAATTCATTGATGAAAGTACCGTTTAGCGCTTCGATATTATGAATATAACAATCCATTCCGGTATAGAACCACTGATCGCGAGGCACGCCTTGTACCAGGTCGGGATCCATAATGATTTGGTCATAAACCGTGTAATCAGAGTTCATACCGAGTTTTTTATCTGGGCCTGTTAATACCGTGGTACGTGAAGCTTCCGCACCCGTTCCAGAAATGGTTGGAATGCCGACATGGTGAACCGCTGGGTTCTTGATAAGATCCCAACCTTGATAAGATGCAGAACCGCCTTCATTGGTCAGCATTAAGGCCACAGCCTTACCTAAATCTAATGTTGAACCACCGCCTAAACCAACGACACTCACCGGATTGCGGCCATTATTGTTTTCAGCTGCAAACGTCTGCACTTCAACAGTTAAGGAGTCGACATAAGTGGTTTTAGGCTCGTCCGTAACGTCTAACCAAATTACCATATCTTTGTCAGTCGCCGGAATGCGTTCTGCTAAAGGCTTATTTTTATGAACTTCATCGACTAAGAAGACGACAAAATCACCCATTTTTTGGCGTTCATCCGCCAGTACGTCATCCAATTGGTCAAATGAACCACGACCAAAAATCATTTTAGGGACAGTTTTAAAATTACGAAACTTCATTGAATAGAATCCTTGGTCTTATTTGTTAAAAACGTTTGCGAAAGCATCAATACGCATTTGAATATCTTCTTCTGTCCATGACAGTTGAATCAACATTGAAACAGTGCGGCTGATAATGGCATCCGATTTTGGGGTTTTAATTTGGGTGTAATCTGGGCGATCTGCAATCAGCTCAATGGGCAGTTTAGCAGATGCGGTCATATTATGAATATGGGTCCAGTTTTTTAGGTAATGCCAGTTATTAGCGTACCAATAGAATACCGCCGGTACTTTTTGCTCGGCTAGGCCGGCAACCACTTCACGTGCACGTTCTTCAGTGGGTAGGAATATACTTAAGAAACCAGCGTTATCGCCTGCTTCATCCGGCAGTTCACGGAAAGTCACTTCTGGGTACTGCTTTAAGGCCTCTTTTAAGGCTTTTTTGTTTTTGCGTTGTGTCTCTAAGATACGCGGCAGTTTACGCCATTGCGCCACACCAACCGCCGCATTCATCTCTGAAATACGGAAATTGTTACCCATAATAGGGTGGCTTTCTGCACCACGATCCATTCCCATATGGTCATGACCGTGGTCGGCAAACATGTGGGCGTTGTTATAAATGTTTGTGTCATTGGTTAGCACCGCGCCACCCTCGCCACAAGAGATGGTTTTGACGGAATCAAATGAGAAGGTTCCGACCTGGCCGATAGTGCCTAAGGCTTGACCTTTGTAGGTTGCCCCCGTCGCTTGGCAGGCATCTTCTAATAAGACGATATTGTGTTTGTCGCAAATCGCTTTGATTTCATCCATTTTGCCCATGGAACCACACATGTGTACAAAGTTAATCGCTTTAGTACGCGGTGTAATAACAGCTTCAATGCCCTCAGGCGAAAGCGTTAGCGTTTCATCAATTTCGGCAAAGATGGGAATCGCGCCAGCGAATACGACCGCTTCGACGCTTGCCACAAAGGTAAACGGCGGCACGATGACTTCATCGCCCGCGCCAATGCCCGCCGCCATTAAAGCGGTGGTTAGCGCAGTCGTACCACTTGAGACTAGGTGAGCGTGCTTGAGATCTAAACTCTCGCAAATCATGCCTTCTAGTTCACGTGCTTTCCAGACGTCATTACGCATGCCGTCAAAGTTGTAACGAAAGGTAAAACCTTTGTCCATGACTTCATTAATTTGTTCTTTTTCAGATTCATCAAAAATCTCAAAACCAGGCATTCGTAACTCCTAAAATCCAATATGCGAAATATATGTCTATGTTGTTTGTACTAACTTAATCAAGCATGGCTTGAATTAAGCTGTTATGGGCTTCTACTTGTCTAGCTTGGGTCAGTCGGCCAGCACTAAAAATACTGTGTAATTCTTTTAAGGCGATATCAAAATTGTTGTTAATGACAATGTAATCAAATTCATTGTAATGCGATAGCTCGCTGACGGCGTCTGCCATGCGGCGTTCTATAATCTGGTCGCTGTCCGTACCACGGCCCGTTAAGCGTTTTTTTAGCTCTGTTAAAGAGGGCGGTAAAATAAAGATAGAGATGGCGTTCGGCATTAGCTCTCTGACTTGTTGGGCGCCTTGCCAGTCGATTTCTAGGATGACATCTTTACCGGCATTAAGTTGGTTTTCGACACTGCTTTGTGACGTGCCGTAGAAGTTATCAAAAACCTGAGCATGCTCTAAAAAATCACCTTGGGAGATTCTTGCTTGAAACTCTTCAATACTCAAAAAATGATAGTTAACGCCATTTTCTTCGCCAGGACGCATATCGCGAGTAGTGCTCGAAACGGAGACTCTAATGCGGCTGTCTAATTCAATTAACTTGCCGACTAATGAGGTTTTACCGGCACCAGAAGGGGCTGAAATAATATAAAGTGAACCGCGCATAATGCTACTCCAAAAGACTGGTTTTTTTGCTAGTGGCCTATTTTAACAGAGAATTTACGGATGGGGGAACCTATGAAAGGTACTCTTGAAAAGGTCCTCAATAAACTCTCTTAAGACTCTATTTATAATGTGAGTAAGTGTCTTCGGTAAAGGTAATCCTTTAAAGTTTTCAAATAGAGCGTTTAATCAGAAAAAATGACGCATTTATTGAATCTTAAATGGAGGCGTTTACAGAAATCTATTACAATGCCTCTATGCATAAAGAAAGTATATTTTTAGTAGGCCCTATGGGGGCAGGAAAGTCCACGGTAGGCAGATTGATTGCAGAAAAGCTGAACTATCAATTTGTCGACAGTGACCATGAAATTGAACACCGAACCGGTGCCACTATCCCGATGATTTTTGACATCGAGGGTGAGGCAGGTTTTCGTGAACGTGAAGCCTTAGTCATTGATGAACTCACCGAGCGTCACGAAGTCGTCTTAGCGACTGGCGGCGGCGTGGTGGAGCGCGAAACAAACCGTCAACATCTGCGTACGCGGGGTTTTGTGGTCTATCTAAAATCTCCAGTGGAAGCCTTAATTCAGCGTACCAAACATGACCGTAATCGGCCGCTTTTGCAGACCGAAAATCCAGGAAAAGTGCTGGCCGAGTTGATGGAAAAGCGTGAGCCTTGGTATATGGAAATGGCAGATTTAGTGATTGAAACTCAGCAGGTGCCCGTGCATCGCGTGGTCAAACAAATCCTTGAACGATTAGATGAAGAACATATCATTTAGATGATTTAGATTGTTTAGATTGTTTAAGAGAGCAGAATCCTCCAAGAGTTACCTAGTAAACCTTATTAAAAAAAGAGATAGAGCAGTGAAGACATTACGTGTTGAGTTAGGCGAGCGAAGTTATCCCATTTTTATTGGCCAAGGGCTGATGGGCAATGCGGAGCTGGTTAAGCCTTACGTTAAAGGTAAGCAGGTGCTGATTGTCACCAACACGACAGTCGCCCCTCTCTATTTAGAGGCCTGTAAAAAAGCCTTTGCGGAGTTTGATGTCAAGTCAGTGATATTGCCAGACGGGGAACAGTATAAAACCCTGGAAACGCTTAATTTGGTGTTTGATGAGCTGATTGGTCAACGCTTTGATCGTAGCTGTACTTTGGTTGCGCTTGGCGGCGGTGTTATTGGCGACATGACCGGCTTTGCCGCGGCGTCTTTTCAGCGCGGTGTGAACTTTATTCAAATGCCCACCACGTTACTGTCGCAAGTCGACTCTTCAGTGGGTGGCAAAACCGGCGTGAATCACCCGCTGGGTAAAAATATGATTGGTGCCTTTCATCAGCCAGAGTGTGTGGTGATTGATACTGAAACACTTAATACTCTAGACAATCGTCAACTGGCATCCGGTTTGGCAGAAGTCATTAAATATGGCTTGATTCAAGATCCTGAGTTTTTTGATTGGTTAGAAGCTAATATCGACAAGCTTGTAGCGCGTGAGCCTGAGGCATTGTCCTACGCCATCGAACGCTCTTGCGGAGATAAGGCGCATATTGTTGCCAAAGACGAAAAAGAAGCGGGTCTGCGTGCTTTGTTTAATCTCGGCCACACCTTTGGTCATGCGATTGAAGCCGGGATGGGCTACGGTAATTGGTTGCATGGTGAAGGCGTCAGTGCCGGCACTATGCAAGCCGTTTTTCTCTCCAATCTGTTAGGCGATATCGAAGACGGCGACTTAGAGCGCATTAAAGAAATTTTTGAGCGAGTGAATTTGCCAATCTACCCACCAAAAGTTTCTGAAATGGATAATAAAAAATTCTTAGACTTAATGGCCGGTGATAAAAAAGCCCAGGCCGGTACGATTCGTTTGGTGTTATTAAAGTCGATTGGTGAAGCTTATGTCACCGGTGACTATCCTCAAGAGTTACTAGAAAAAACCTTAACGGAGTGGCGCGCATAACAACCCGGTTTTTACTGGAGTTGTCAGCTTGCAAGAGGTTATTAAACCGCCACTTAAATTATTTCTATTCATTCTAAATCTAGGGGGCGGTATGCCAAGTAGCTATACACAACAATTTTCTGCAGAAGGCGTCAGTTTTTCAATGCGAGAAAGCATCATGATGATTGATGTTGAAAATGAATTTGCATCCGCTCAAATCACCACGCATGGCGGCTCTGTTTTAAGCTTTACGCCGAAAAATGGCCAAGATCTATTATGGACCAGTCCGACCGCCATTTATAACGGCCAGAAACCCGTGCGAGGCGGTGTGCCTGTTTGCTGGCCTTGGTTTGGTGCCAATGCCCAAGAAACGTCAGCACCCGCGCATGGCTTTGTACGCAATGCCGTTTGGCATTTAGATCATGTTGCCAACTTAGACTCTGGCGTGACAGAAATCGTATTAACGTTTGATTCAACGCCAGAAACCTTAAAGATTTGGCCACACAGTTTTCATCTGGCTCTAAGAATTGAAGTCGGTGAAAAGTTAGCCATGTCGTTAATCACGACCAATCTGAATGATTATGACATTCAAATTACGGAAGCGTTTCACACCTACTTTAGTGTCGCAGATGCCAGAAACTTGGTCATAAACGGTTTAGAAGACAGTACCCATTTAGATAAGTTGAGCAATGCACCCGCCCAGCGCCAAGTGGAAGCCTTAACCTTAACGCCTCCAATGGATTCGGTGTATTTGCATCAAACAGCGGATATTGCCATTGAAGATGCGGGTCATCAACGCAAGATCATTATTGAAAAACAGCATGCTGATTCGGCTGTAGTTTGGAATCCAGGCCCAGAAACCGTTAAAGGTTTTGCCGATATGCCGGATGACTTATGGCCAGAATTTGTCTGTGTCGAAGCGGGCAATGTCTTTGATAATGCGGTCATGATTGCCAGTGGCGATAAGCATACTATGACCATGATGTTATCGAGTCAGAAAGCTTAAGTTTAAAACTGACCAGGCCTGGTATATTCTGCGGCCTTAAAAACCATTAGAGCGTAGGAACCGTTATTTTGCAGCCACTTTGAAAACACTGATACCGGTGTTTTTTAGGGTTCGCGAACTTTACGTGCCGTTTTACGTGAATAATTCCTCAAATAGACCATCCCCAATATCCCCGTTAAAATGCCTGGAAAAATCAGTGACCAATTTGGAATCGCGATATAAGCGTAGATACCAATAATCCCTCCCACAATATAAGTGATCAGTAGTACCAGTAAAACATTACTTTTCCAGCTCCAGGGTTCTTTAGACGTTACCTTCTTAGCTAGATGCGCACCAATATCAGTCGCATTCCCTGTCATATGAGTGGTGCGCAATTGCAGGCCACGATAGCTTGCGACTAAGGCGTTTTGAATCCCGCAAGCCATGGCGCTAAGGAGTACTGAAAAGATTGAATGCTGGAAGCTTAGGATAGCGGCAAGGGTTAATAGCAGGCAGTTTAGAATTAAACCATAGCCATAGTTCGGGGTTTCGTTGTAACGTTGTTGCCCGACCAATAAGCCAGAAATAAACGCCCCTAAAATAAAGCTTAATAAAATTAAGATTGAGGTGCTGAGTAATGACCAGTTAAGTGACACCAATTGTTGACTAACATGTGATGCCACACCCGACATTTGACTCACCGGTATGCTGAACTCAATCAACATGGCGCTATTGATATAGCCGGCAATCAAAGCCATCAAGCCGGCAATGAAATAAACTTTGATAATTTGAGTTTGATTAAGAGATTCAGCGCTCTCTTTAATAGGGTATGGCATTCCGGGTCCTTAAATTGGGCGCTTACCCTAAGAGAGAGTGCCAAAGCGAACAGTCTGTTTGGCTGATAAAGGTAAACAGATCTATTCTAACAGGAAATTAGTATGGGTTTATTTAAGGCGAAGGCAGTAGATATCGACTGCTAGAGGTGTCATCGGTATTGGAGACCCACCAGGCGGGGTCATTTTTTGACTAAATGCACTTAATTTAGGCCAGATGCCTGTATTAAAGAAGAATTTGTGGATAATATGCCTATTCAGTGAGGATGGTTTTTGACCAGACCTCACCTGATTTCTAATATTTTTTAAATATGCGGCTATAGTTCAAGGGATATAACGGCCCCCTCCTAAGGGGCAGATCCAGGTTCGAGTCCTGGTGGCCGCACCATTTTATACATATTTAACCTATTGTTTTTTCGATACTTTAGTAAGACTCGTTAATCGTAATACACTAAAGTAAAGTTGATAGCTTGATAGGCACACCATAATTTCTCTTCATAAATCAACTTCCCAGTTAGATCAGAACGCACTTAAATTGTTATATGAGTAGTGTGCAACACACGCTTGACTTAAGTACAAAGGGAAAGACCGAAGTTCATGCTTTACCTTAGTTCGGGTTATGGATAGGGTAACCACTCCAAACCATCAATATTTCCCAACTTCCATAAACACACCTGCTTATTTAAATGAATTCTTAGCCAAGAAACCTACGTTTTCTGTTCCGCTAAAAAAGGATCGCACAGCTAGCTTAGCTGACTTTTTGGGATTCCTTTCTGTTTTATTAAACTCCCAAGCCGCATAAATTACGCCATCCATTAGTCGTGCTACCCATACTGGGGGAAGCTTTTTATCTATTAATCCTTCATTTTGAGCTAATTTTATAAGGCTTAATATTTCTAATTCCTCCCGAGAACATCGCTTCTTAATTTCCTCTGATGTGTTCTCTTCAGGGTTAAATTGAGACATAAATTTATATTCATGTTCGAGATCAAGCATTGTTTCAAAAAATAGTCCGAAGAAGTGCTTTGTGCTTAATGCCTTAGATTCCGCTTTTAATACTTGGTTATCTATTTTATCCAAACAACGGATAATTAAAGCTTCAACTAATAACTCTCTAGTTGAGTACATACGATAAAGCGTGGCTCTCCCAACCCCTGCTAGCCTTGAAATCTCCGTGAATGGCGTGTCTTTATTTTCAGTAAGCGCAGTCAGAGCCGCCTCTAATATTGCATCATTTGATTTTTCTAGTCTGGCGTCGTTGAACTTCACTCTTTTAATCCTTCATCTATCACAAGTAGATTCTATAAATTTATTTTAACATATTTATGAGACACTATTGTATCATATGGTAAAATAAAATATGATGCAGTTGTGTCTCATATTATTAGATGCACGCGTTAAGAAAGTGGGATGGAAATGAGTGTCAGTATTCGGGGCATTGTGGGCCGGGATGTAAATGTTGTATGCCCGCTTATTACAAAGTGTTTAAATATCAGTTAAGTGGAGTAAAAAATGAAAAAACATTTTTTAAAAGGGATCTTCTTAAGTAGTTGTATTGCTTTATTAATTTGGAGTCTTTCTGAAGAAGACTTAATTAATCAGCGCGCTGATAAAGCACAACAACTCCCAACCGTTTCCGTGTTAGAAGTGGTCCCGAAAGACTCATCGTTAACGGTAAAAGCATCCGGTTTAACAATCGCTAGGTGGCCATTAGCCATTAAGTCAGCTGTTGTAGGAAGAGTCGTGGCTATTCATGAGAATACAAATCCTGGTGACAGTATAGATGGACTGCAAATGTTGGTTAAAATATCGGCACAACCTTATCGTGTCTCTGTCGGTAGTGCGAAAGCAAAGGTGTCGCGAGCTGAATTCGAATTGACAAATTACAAGCATAAACAATACGTCGCTAAAAAGATTTCTGGAGAGAAAAAATTGTCCTTATTTGGAAGTTTTGAGGCTCATATTTTAACAGCGAAATCAGAGCTAAACTATGCAAAGTCAGAGCTTGAATACGCATTACAAATGCTCAAGGAAACAAATGTAAAGTCACCATACCCTTCAATTGTTGTAAAAAAATGGTCACACCAAGTCAGTGGGTTGAAGTCGGGGAACCTCTTTTTGAGATTATATCCAGTGAATCTATTGATGTTAAAGTGCAGCTTTCAGAACTTAATTGGAAACGGTTACAAAGTAGAATTTCTGTTGGTGGAGTCGCGAAGGTTGCGGCGCCATCTGGAAAAGAGTGGCTTGCCAGTGTCAGGTATTTAGCCCCAATTCTTGATGATATAACGAGACAAAGAAGCCTAGTATTAAATATAAATAAACCGTTTTCAGGTGAAGATCCATTACTACCTGACCAGTTTGTGAATGTTATTTTTGAGGGTGAAAATATAGAAAATATAGTGACTGCGCCATCTTCTGCACTAACACAAGATGGCAAAGTATGGACTTTACTTGATGGGCGGCTATTGTTGGAGGAGATAGAGCTGATTGAGGAAAGCTCAGATGTAATAAAATTTCGATATATAAACAAACCAGAAATTAATCGGTTGTTAGTTCGGTTTCCTCTTAGTTCAATGTTGCAAGGCCAAGAGGCATCACCAGAGTTTTTTGCGAATGAAGCAGGTGATCACAAATGATTAGTGTCACTAAATGGTTTATTGATAACCCGGTAGCTACGAATCTTTTAATGGTATTTACGCTCATTGCAGGGCTTTTATCACTAGATACGCTAAGAGTTGAGAGTTTTCCTCAAATTCCACCGACCCAGTTCACCGTCACGGTAACCTACCCTGGTGGGACTGAAAAACAAGTTGATGAAGGCATTACACAACGTGTAGAAAATGCAATCAGAGGAATCGCGGGTGTTAAAAGTGTTATCAGTACATCACAGCCTGAGTTTTCAATAGTACGTGTGAAAAAAGCTAGCGGCATTGATATTGAACGTCTCATTGAAGACGTCCGCAATCGGGTCGAAGGTATTAATGGCTTTCCTACGCTTGCTGAGCGCCCTCAAATCCAAAGAGAAGAGTTTACTAATTTAGCCGCCTTTATATTAGTTTATGGCGGAAATAATGACGATCTATTACAAAAAGTGGTCACCAAAGTAAAAAATCAACTGCAAAATAACCCAAATATTTCTCAAATAGCGAATCTTGGCAAGCGAAAACAAGAATTACGAATAGAGCCTAATCTAGGCAAATTAAAAGGGTATGGTCTTGATTCAACAGAGCTATCAGATAAAATTGTTGGCTCTATGTGAAATAGAGTGGGTAGTTGAATTTCAGTTTTCCGCATAGGAAATAAATCATGTTGATGAAATTCCCGATATTGCGATAGCCTCTGGCGCGTCTTTTGGCTAATTGCACCTTACTATTAATGCCTTCCAAAATACCGTTGCTAATACGCGACTCGACAAAGTGAATAATTCCAGACCAATGTCTTTTGACCGTTTTTGCAAAAGCCATAAAGGCGGGAATAGTTGACTCTTCGACCTCTCTGCACCAGTTGGTCAGGAACGTCGTTGCCGCCACTTTATTTGGCATGTCCCATACATCATTGAACAGCACTTTCAATCGGTATGCCTTGCCTAGAGTGGGGTAAAGCTCAAGCATGTCTGATAATGACTTTTCCTGTTTATCCGATAAGTTTTGTCGGTTTTTCAAAACGTGTACTTATGTCCTTTTAAGTCATCATGCTCAATACGTTCAATTCTGCGCRCCTGATCCATGGCTTTA
>VCMI01000006.1 GCA_006222135.1 Thiomicrorhabdus sp.
ACACGACGACTTTAATCCCTTCCTCGGGTAAAACGCACGATGGCCCTGCTCGTAACTTCGTTATTGGAGATACAGGCACGCGTATTGGGGTTATCTCAGCGGTATCTGACCACTTCTGCGCGAGCTGTAACCGGGTACGTTTAACGGCTAAGGGTGTTTTGGCACTCTGTTTAGGTCAGGAAGATTCTGTGGATTTACGCACTCCATTACGTGAAGGAATTACCGATGAAGGGTTGCAACAGTTGATTATCGATGCGCTACTTAATAAACCAGAAAAACATTTCTTTAATGAGAATGTTCACAATATTGAGTTCAGACAGATGGTCGAATTGGGGGGCTAAAACCCGATTGATTCAGTCAACCGTTATTTAGTTTGGTACAAAATGCATTTAGTGAAAGGAAAATTAGATGGTTAATATCTTATACTTTGCGAGTTTTAGGGAAGCGTTGGGGCAGGCAGATGAACAGTTGCCTGCACAATACCCTACTGTTGATGCACTGATTTCTGAGTTAGCATTGCGCGGTGATCAATGGAAGCAGGCTTTACTTGATAACGCTAATTTACAGATCGCAGTAAATCATGATGTTGCTTCACGTGAAACGGCGATAAAGTCGGGCGATGAAGTGGCCTTTTTTCCTCCGGTTACAGGTGGCTAGAGCGATGCCCAAAGCAGAAGAATTGTATCCGTTTATTAAAATTCAGCAAGCCGATTTTGATCTAACGACCGAAAATTCGAGGCTTCGTCAAGGTCATAAAGATATTGGTGCGGTGGTCTCTTTTGTGGGTACTGTGCGTGATATCAATGAAGGCGATGAAGTCGCTATTTTAGAGTTAGAGCATTATCCGGGTATGACTGAAAAAGCGCTTGAAAAAATCCGCTTAGAAGCGCATGATCGTTGGTCACTGGAAGCTAGTTTAATAATCCATAGAATAGGCAAAATGTATCCAACTGATCAAATAGTATTGGTGGCTGTTGCCAGTCGTCATCGAGAGAATGCCTTTCATGCCGCGCATTTCATTATGGATTATCTGAAAACTAATGCCCCTTTCTGGAAAAAGGAAACTTTACCTGATGGTGAGGTCCGCTGGGTCGATTCGCGCGTGAGTGACAAAGAAGCAGAAGCCCGTTGGGCCGTTTAGAAAAGGTCAAAATTATATTATCTACCCGCACCTGCGGGTGTTTTTTTAAGAGAGCATATGAAAACATTTGATGAAGCATTACATTATTTACTTAGCCAAGTTAAACCGACAGAAAAAAGTGAAGTCGTTGCTATTAACCAAGCTTACGGACGTATTTTAGCCCAGCCCATTATCTCTGATGTCAATGTGCCGCCTCATAACAATAGTATGATGGATGGCTACGCCGTGCACAGCTATGAGCTAGAGCATAAAGGCGCTTTGACTTTGAGTCAGCGCATTCCCGCGGGTAGTACGCCCACGCCACTAAAAGCGGGTACCGTGGCACGAATCTTTACCGGTGCTGTCATTCCAGAAGGCGCGAATTTGGTCGTTATGCAGGAAGAGACTGAGTCATTGAGTGATCATCAGATCCGCATAAAGCCAGGAGACCACCTTAAAGGGCAGAATATCCGTTTAATTGGTGAAGACATTGCCATTAGTGATGAAATTCTAAAGGTTGGTCACAAATTACGTGGTCAGGATTTGGGCTTAATAGCATCGATTGGGATTGCAGAAGTTGAGGTTTATAGACCGCTTAAAATTGCCACCTTTACGACGGGTGACGAACTGCTAGAGCCGGGAGAAAAAGCTGAAACAGGCAAGATTTACAATGCAAACCGTTATGTTTTGGCAGGTATGCTACCTAGTCTAGGTTTTGAATTGATTGATCTGGGCCGTGTACAAGACAGTCTGGAAGCTACTGTGCAAGCCATGAAAAAGGCCGCGAGTGTTGCGGATGTCGTGATTACCACGGGCGGTGTTTCTGTCGGGGAAGAAGACCATATTAAGCCGGCGATTGAGCAGCTGGGCTCTCTGGATATGTGGAAAGTTAAAATGAAGCCTGGTAAACCACTTGCCTTTGGCGATATTCACGGCACACCGTTTATAGGTTTACCGGGCAATCCTGTCTCAGCTTTTGCGACCTTTAACCTGTTTGCTCGCCCTTATCTATTAAAGATGCAGGGTGCTTTAGCGATTAAGGCAAAGCCTCTCTGGTTGGAAGCGGATTTCGAGTGGACTAAAGCTGGTTTCAGACGAGAGTTTGCCCGCGCAAAACTGGTTAATAAAAATCAAAAAACCTATGTTGATATCTATCATAATCAAAGTTCTGGTGTTTTGACTTCCGCGGTATGGGCAGAAGGTTTTGTCGTTATTCCAGAGGAGACCAAAATCAATAAAGGCGACAAGGTCGCATTCTATCCATTTCATCCAATCAATGAGTAATTTATGACCACTGAAAATCCTTTAACGCACTTAGATTCAAAAGGCCAAGCTCGTATGGTTGATGTCAGTGCCAAAGAGCATACCGAGCGTGAAGCACGTGCAATGGCTGTGATTCGTATGTTGCCGGAGACATTGAAGTTGATAGTCGAGGGTAAGCATAAGAAGGGCGATGTAATGGCAACAGCACGTATTGCAGGCATTATGGCCGCTAAACGTACGCCAGACATAATTCCTATGTGTCATCCATTAATGCTGACATCTGTCAAAGTTGAGCTTGTCCCAAATTTACAAAATAACTGTGTTGAGATTGTCGCTATTTGCAAGTTAGTCGGACAAACGGGTGTTGAAATGGAAGCCTTAATGGCCGCATCGGCAGCCGCTTTAACGCTTTACGATATGTGTAAAGCGGTTGATAAAGGCATGATAATCGACCAAGTACAGCTACTTGAGAAAAAGGGTGGCAAGTCAGGGCATTGGGTTCGTCAAGGCAATGAAGTATAAAAATTATTCCCTTAATGTCTTGTTTTTGAGATGACCGAATCCCTCAAAAATCAAACCGACCAGGCCTGGTCAGTTTACCTTTTACGTTGTGCCGACAATACCCTGTATTGCGGTGTTACGACCAATCTTCAGAAGCGCCTCAGGCAGCATAATGGTGAGTTAGTGGGTGGTGCAAAATATACCAAGATACGTCAACCTTGTGAGTTAGTCTATTCAGAACCTGCAGATAATAGAAGTCACGCAACCCAGAAAGAGTACTTGATTAAGCTGCTTTCAAAAGCGGCTAAAGAGTGTCTTATTAAAAGTTAATATTCACAATATATGCATTTGAATCACAGAAGATCGTTTTGTTCGCATCGAATAGATGCATTATACAGAGACGAAAAAAAAGCCCGTTCAAATTGTTTTGAACGGGCCTTTTTTATGGAAGTTTTTAACCTTCAAGCATCACTATTGCGATACCTGATATCGATTAGCTACGACGTGGAGATGGTGTGCGACGTGGCTTACCTTTGTCCTTGTCAGAACCAGTAGATTTGTTGCGAGAAAGGCGCTTACGAGGCTCACCATTACCGCCTGCAGAACCACCGCTTGCTTCACTCATTTTCAACTGTTGACCACAAACCCAAGCTCTTCCTAGGCTATCTTTAGCATCTTTAGGCATATCAGAAGGCAGGTCAACTGTACTGAAGGTGTCTTCAATGTTTAACTGACGAATGAATTCGCTGTCTAAATTAGCTTCATTAGCAATACAACCAACGATGTTGCCAGGACGTACGCCATGCTGATTACCGACTTCAATACGGAAACGAGTCATTCCTTCATCAGGGGTTGCAGAGCGATCACGACGTGGCTTACGCTCAGGACGTTCACTACGACCACCACGCTCAGGACGTTCACTACGACCACGACCAGCATCACCCGAGTTACGATCAGAACGTTCTTCACGTTGCGGTTTATCTGACATGAAGAATGGGATGTCACCTTGCAATAGGCGTGCTAAACCGGCTGCAATTTCAACGGCAGGCATGTTTCGCTCACTCTCAAGCTGCTCAATCATCTGCTGATAGAACGCAGTATCGTCTTGCATTGTCGCTTCAACAATACGAGCCTTGAAACGATCAACACGACTGTCGTTGATATCTTGCGTTGAAGGCAAGTGCATTTCAGGAATCTTGCTCTTAGTCGTTCTTTCGATAGAGCTTAATAAACGCTTCTCACGTGGCGTGACGAATAGAATCGCAGTACCAGAACGACCAGCACGACCTGTACGACCAACACGGTGAACATATGATTCATTATCTTGTGGAATGTCGTAGTTAAATACATGACTGATACGCGGTACATCTAAACCACGAGCCACTACGTCAGTAGCGACTAAGATATCAATCTTGCCTTTTTTGATGTTATCTACAATGCGTTCACGTTGGTTCTGTGCAATATCACCGTTTAAGGCTGCAACAGCATAACCACGTGCTTCTAGTCTTTCGGCCAAATCAACCGTGGCTGTTTTTGTACGTACGAAGATGATAGAACCATCTAAGCTCTCTTCCGCTTCGAGGATGCGCGTTAATGCATCTAGTTTGTGACCACCACTGACCATCAGGTATTTTTGGTCAATCGTGATTGCAGTCGCCGTTGTATTCTTGATCAGGACTTCGACTGGGTCATTCAAATAACGAGTCGCAATACGGTGAACTTCTTTCGGCATGGTTGCAGAGAATAGAGCGATTTGACGCGTCTTAGGCGTTTGCTCAAGAATCCACTCAACATCGTCGATGAATCCCATACGAAGCATTTCATCCGCTTCATCTAAAATCATCATCTTTAAGCCACCAAGCTTTAAGGTGCCTTTACGGATGTGATCCATAACTCGGCCAGGCGTTCCGACAACGACGTGAACACCGCGTGATAAGGCGCGAATTTGCGTACCGTAATCAGCACCACCATAAATAGGTAATACATGGAAACCTTTCATGTGCTTAGCGAAGCCTTGGAACGCTTCAGCGACCTGAATCGCTAATTCGCGAGTCGGCGCTAATACCAAAATTTGAGGGTCTTTTTGTTTAAAGTCAGCATTAGATAAAGCAGGTAAAGCAAAGGCGGCTGTTTTACCAGTTCCTGTTTGTGCTGTACCGAGGATATCTCTACCTGCTAAAAGTGCAGGAATGGCTTTGGCTTGGATTGGAGACGGAGTTTCATAACCGATATCGGTTATGGCTTTTAATACGTCTTCAGAAAGATTGAGTTCTTTGAAGGTTACTTCAACAGTCATCAGGTTGATCCTTTTTCTCATTGTGAGAAATAAAATGCCCGTGAATAAATAAGCGTCTTTTCGACTGAATAGAAAACCAAAATAAATATCCGCAAAAAGAACGGCGTTATCTAGATTTTAAATAAAGTTTAACGAAAGAGTAGAGTCGTTATTCTGGGGCAAATTGCATCTTATAGAGCACCTTTGCATCAGAATAATCAGATGGCGTTATCATTTAAGATAAGCGTTGGGCAAATGGCTCTGCGAAGCATGATTTGTTATGTCTTTGACATAAGCTTATTTTATATGTAAATAAGTGCAAATCATTGCGAGAGCCGGATTATAGTAAAACTTTAATGATTTTGCAAGCTTACATCTGTCGCGGTTTCAAGTAATAAGTGCAATTTAATCATGCTGCAAGTAAATCAACTTGCAGCCCCTTAAATAATTCATTAGGCGTTTTACCACCACGACTACTTCTTGGACGGTTGTTTAGCCGATCCATCACATATTGAGCTTGTTCCATTGTCACATCTCTCAAGTCCATGCCTTTTGGAAAATACTGACGTATCAGACCATTTGTATTTTCATTGATTCCTCGCTCCCAAGAAGCATAGGGGTGGGCAAAATAAATATCAGTTTCCAGCGCTTTAGCCATCAGTTCATGGTCGGCGAACTCTTTACCATTGTCATAGGTAATCGTGAGAACTTGAGATTTGATGCCGCTCATAACATCAATGACCGCTTGAGCTAACTTATCAGATTGCTTACCTTGCAATGGCACGATGAGAGTATAGAGGGTCTTGCGCTCTACAAGTGTTAGCAAGGCTCCTTTATGCCCTTTGCCAATAACCGTGTCACCTTCCCAATCACCAATCCGTGCCTTTTGCTCAACAATTTCAGGCCTCTGCTCAATCGAGATACGGTTTTTGATTTGCCCGCGACGGTCATTTTTCCCGTAACGTTTGCGATAGGGTTTATTGGCAATTCTCAAATGCTGATGTAATTGGCCTCCATTGGCTTTATCACGATAGATATACTGATAGACCGTTTCGTGATGAAGACTAATTCCTTTATTGCTTTTGAGGTAGTCAACGGCTTGCTGTGGGCTTAAATCCTGTTCAATAAGTTGGCTGATCCAGTCCTTGACAGGTTGAGTCAACTTTAGGGATTTATGCGCCGTTTGCCGTCTTTCTACTGCCAGCTTATTAGCTTGTTTATGACGGTAGCCTTTCTTGCCTCTATTGCGTTTTAATTCTCTGCAAATGGTWGWCGTCGTGT
>VCMI01000066.1 GCA_006222135.1 Thiomicrorhabdus sp.
ACACGACGACTCATTATGCAGGAGGAGTTTAGGCCTAAATATAAAGCCTTTGCTGGCATGATTGCTCAATTCCGTGATTATGAAATTGAACAGAATAGCCTCGCTATAGCGAGGCTAAATCAACAGCAGGAAAATGGCGCATTCTACCTGTGGGTCGGGCTGTTGTTGAGTGTCTTTGGTTTTGCTGTTGCAGGCTACTTTCTGAGCCGAAGCATTTTGACACCTATTAACGCAGTACGTGACACCATGTTAAAAATTGGTGAGACGGGTGAGTTGAGCCATCGTATTCCGTTATATGGTAAAGATGAGTTGACGATAACCGCTCATGCTATTAATACTATTTTAGACGATATTAGTATGGCCACCAGCGGAGTCACTACTGTTTTAAAAGAGATTGCTTTGGGTCGGTTTGAGAGCCGAGTGGAGGGTGCATTGAAAGGTGATTTTCTGAATATGAAGACGGAGGTTAATAGTTCAGTTGAACAAATAAACTCGGTAATGGCTATTCTTGAGACAACAGCTCAAAATTTCAGAGCCGGTGTTCTTGAGGTTCATAAGGATGATTCGGTTCAACTGGCGGGTAAGTTTACCGACGTTTTATTTGATTTAGATCGTTCAGCAATTCGCATGAAAGAGAATGTGGCATCTATTGCCGATACCTTGAATAGCTTGGCGCATGGTAACTTTAGTGTACGTTCTGAAGCCGATGTGCGCGGTGATTTTATTCCACTCAAAGAATCGTTGAATATTACCTTAAGTGATTTAGAGCGTTTCGTTGATGAGGTGGCGCTAGTACAGTCTGCCATCAGTGAAGGTGATTTGACGCATTCTGTTAATGGCGTCTATAAAGGCAAGATGGCGGTTTTAAAAGACTCCATAAACAGTTCTGTTAAAAATACTGCGGTGATGGTCGCAAAGGTTGAAGCGATTACAGCATCGGTTGTGCTGGGCGTTGAAGAGATGGATCGTGGTAATAACGATATTTCGTTGCGTATTCAGCAACAGGCCAGTGCTTTGGAGCAAACGTCTGCTTCGATGGAAGAGATGACCAGCAGTGTTCGTCAGAATGCGGAAAATGCCATATTGGCTAATCAAAAAACCACAGATGCACAAGCACAGCTTACAAAAGGGCTAGAGACGATGGAGCAGGCATTAAGTTCCATGTCTTCTATGTCAACGGCCGGTCAGAAGATTAACGATATAATTTCAATTATCGACGGTATTGCTTTCCAAACCAATCTATTGGCATTGAATGCAGCAGTAGAAGCGGCTAGAGCCGGTGAACATGGTCGTGGTTTTGCTGTTGTGGCAGGAGAGGTTAGAAACCTTGCCGGTAAGTCTGCTGAGGCCGCTGGCCAAATTAAGGGGTTGATTGAGAATAGTGCCAAAATCAGCCAACAGAGTGGTCAATATGTGCAAGAGACCAGTGAGGCTTTGAGTGCCATTAATATCTCGATGCACGAGGTCGGTGAGATGGTTTCGTATATTTCAGCTTCCAGTGGTGAGCAGTCCCGAGGAATTGATCAAGTGAATATAGCGGTTACTGCAATGGATGAGATGACTCAGCAAAATTCAGCGGTTGTTAAGGCCGCAGAAGAGTCAGGACGAGTCTTGATGTCAGACGCCGGCTTACTAAAAGGTCAGGTAGATACGTTTACGATTGAGGCCGTCACACGAAGCCGTATGCAAAAGTTAATACATTCTGAAACGGGCTCGCAGTTTGAGAAAATGATTGCAGCACATTTGGCATGGAAAGGTAAGATTCGAGCTTTTGTTGAAGATTTGGATATTGGCGTGACCTATGAGGTCGCTACTGATCATACCGCCTGTATATTAGGTAAATGGTACTATGCTGAGGGTCAAGAATTTATGCATCTACCATTAATGTCTTCTTTAGGGGATGAGCATATGCAGATGCATCAAGGCATTAAAACGGTCATGGATGCTAAGTCGGTCAATGATTTGGAGAAGGTTGAAGAGGGGCTGCTGGCGATTGATCAACAAAGTGATAAAGTCGTGGATATTTTGTATCAGCTAATTGATGAGCTGGCCTGAGCTCAATCTGCTAACTAAAGTGGTTTAAATAAGTCGATTAAACTTGTACCCAGGCCTGGTCGATTTGGTTCTCTAGCGCTCTAAAAGTACTCCTTAGTTAGGAGAGACTTTTAGGGCATTTTTTTGCCAGCAAAACTAAAAATATGAGAGTCGCCACCATGACAATCGCAGGGCCGGTCGGCAGATCCGCGAAATAGGATGCCGTTAACCCCAGTAAGACTGAAATAACGCCTAATAGGATACTCATAAAGAGCATTTTTTCAGGTGTAGAAGACAGCCTACGGGCGGCGGCAGCCGGGATGATGAGTAGAGAGGTCACTAATAAAACGCCGACAATCTTCATTGAGAGGGCGATCATTAACGCTAACAGTAAAACATACTGTAGTTGGATTCTTTTGACATTGATGCCTTCAACTTGCGCTAAATCATGATTTAACGTCAAGTTAAGCAGGTCTTCCCAATGAAATCGATAGAAAATTAGGATGAGCAGGCCGATGCCGCCAATCAAGTAAAGGTCGGTTTCGTTAATGCTCAGAATATCGCCAAATAGATAGCCCATTAAATTGATTTGCACATTGTCTTGCAGGCTGATTAAAATCAGACCAAATGCGAGGCTACTGTGAGCCAGAATCCCGAGAAGCGTATCCGAAGAGAGTTCTTTGTATTGCCCTAGTTGAAAAATCCCCCAGGCGACGAATAAAGAGACGGCGATGACGCTTAAAGTGAGGTCGGTTTCTAAAAACAGACCAATGCTCACGCCCAATAAAGCGGAGTGGGCAAGGGTTGCGCCAAAGTAGGATTGACGTTGCCAGACCACGAACACCCCTAAAGGTGCCGAGATAAGCGCAAGTCCAAGGCCGCCGATTAAGGCAAATGTCATAAAGCTTGGGAACCATTCCATTTATTCTTCCTTCCCTAGGTTACTTGAATTGCCTCTATTGCTCGATTCCACCAGGCCTGGTGACTTTTGATTGTCTTGCTGAAGTTCTATATGAGGCTGGCCATGAGTGTGTTCACAGGTTTTATCGTGATGATGTTCATAAAAAGCAATGCTGTCAGTGTGTGTACCAACAAGGCTTGGAATTCGGGTGATTCACTGACATTTTGCGGTAAGCCCGAACAGCACATGTGTTGATTTAGGCAGAGTACATAATCGGTGTTTTTCATCACGATATGCAGGTCATGGCTGACCATTAATATTCCGTAACCGTGTGCATGACGAATGCGATTGATGTATTGATAGAGTTCCGTTTGACCCTGCAGATCAACGCCTTGAACAGGCTCGTCTAATACCAGTAATTCAGGTCTTCCAATTAATGCGCGCGCCAGCAGAATACGTTGCATCTCGCCACCCGAGACCTTCTGAATAGGCTGTTGTAAGAGTGCTTGGATATTGAGTTCTTCAGCGATTTTATAGACGGCTGTGGTATCATAACCGATGCTGAGAAAACCGTTTTAAAGACGGTTGAAAGTCTATTTTTTAACCCCTTAAAGAAAGGGGCTGGTGCGATTGGCTCCGCCTCTGTTTTCAAGGATGGTGGTCTAAGACCGAGTTTTAAAAAGCGCTCAACCGACATTGGTAGGGTTGCATCAATTTGAATTTTTTGCGGCATAAAGCCAATGCGCAAACCGGGTTTACGAATGACTTGGCCTGCGGTAGGCTCGATCAACCCGAGTAGGATTTTTAATAGAGTGGACTTTCCGGCACCATTCGGACCGATTAGCGTGACAATCTCTTTGGGATGCAGGGTTAAAGAGATCTCTTTGAGTACGGTTGTATCCCCAAATTTTTGAGTGATTTGATGGGCTTCAATGAGGGGCGCTGTTGTCTGCACGATGCTGGAGTTCTCCACGCTTGGGTTGATTTTGGCTGTTTTGAATAGGCTTTACAGTCTTCAAAACAGAGGGTCTATCTGCGTTATTTTATCTGTAATTGAGTCATAAGGAGTAAAAGTTTTGAAAATGAATAGTCAGGTAGCGCCAAACGCTCTCTTTAGAAAACTTGTTCAGCCTTTAATCGGACTGTGTTTTATGGGTCTGGCAAGTAACGCTTCAGCCTTAACGGTGACGGTCTCGATTCCACCCTTGGCGGGTATCATAGCGCCTTTATTAGGGCCAGGTGATGAACTCAATGTTTTGCTGAAACCCGGTCTGTCACCGCATGGTTTTCAATTAAGACCTTCTCATGTCAAGCTGTTGCAAGACAGTGATTTGGTTATTACTGTGGGTACGCCTGTGGATGGTTGGATTGAAAAACCTTTACAGCTGGTTAATAAAGTCCCTATTGCCATGGCGCAAATGGCGAACGTTGAGCGCTTGGCTTTAAGGCAGGGCGGTCTGTGGGAAAACAAACACCTGCATAGTGATGAACCGCAACACAGCGAGTCCGACTCTGATGAACATGAAGTCGATCATCACCATGAAAAAGCGATTGAAAGCACGCATTTGGATGGGCATATATGGATGTCTCAGCATAATGCCAAACAAATGGTGTTGGTCGTCAGTCAGCAGTTACAAACCAAATTACCCGAGCAGAAAAAAGTCATTCAACAACGAACAGTAGATTGGTTGGCACAGTTAGATAAAACGGATCAGCGGATTGTCGCACAGTTAGCAAAAGTGCAGTCTGAGCCATTTTTAGTCTTACATGATGCATTTCAGTATTTTGAACATCACTATGGATTAAATGGCGTGGGTTCGATTCGTTTTAATCCAGAATTAGCGCCCAGTCTAAAGCGTGTACACGAATTGCGAGAGCGTATTAAAAGTGGTCAGGTGGCCTGTCTTTTTAAAGAGCCACAATTTCCAGAAAGGCGCGTAATGTCGGTGGTTTCAGGTCTTGATGTCAAGTTGGGCAGTCTCGATCCAATGGGGACCAGTTATGCATTAGACAAACCTTTTATGGCCTATGACGCATTTTTACAGGCATTAGCGAATCAGTTCTCCAGTTGTTTAACGAGTAGCAAGGTTCATTGAATATGCTTGGAGTTAGTTCGGAAATGTCCACAGAAGAGAGTGCAGTAAGCCTGGTGATTACCGGGTTACCTGGAAGTGGTAAAACTCGAGTGATTCAATCGCTACAGAACAATTTGACCAGGCCTGGTTACTTTGAAAGTCAGGATTTATCGGACTTAAATCAAGTGACTTTGCCATATCAACTCCTCTGTGTGATTGATGTCCGTGCTGCTTTGGTTAGCGGGCGTGACGATTGGTTGGAAGAGCGTTTACAGCAACTTCTGTTCTCTGCTGATGGCATTATCTTCAGCTTTTTAGAGAGTGCCGCATTAGATGACCAGGCCTGGTGGAGTAAGTGGGTCACTTTAAATGCAGGGCATCTGCCGATTGTCAGGTGGTTAAATCAAAGCTTTCCCGTAGATTGGCAAGGGTTTCCTGTTAAGGATGACACAGTGAAGTCGACTTCGAATGCCTTACCAAAAAATCTCGAGCCTCTGCAAGTCTATGAGTTTAGCGTCGGTAGAATCTGCTGGGAGCATTTGCTGTTTGGTCTAGACAGTTCTAAACAAAATCTGGGGATGAAAATCGCACGGGTTAAGGGTCTTGTTCAGACGTTAGAATATGAGAACAAAGTTGCAATTGAAGGTTCCGCTACTCGTTTAGAGCTGTTTGCTGCGGACGAAAATAATTTACCTGTAGGTGTTTTGGGGCAGATCCAAATCCAAGGTGAGGATCTTGACCAGGCCTGGTTAGATGAGATTGTCAAAGCAAGTTTAGTCTAAACCGATTCATTTTGAAAAATAGACTCTAAAACCCATCGATAGAGTCTGGCTAAAAATTGCTTTTATACCAGTCTTTCATTATCCACTCATGGACATTTGAGTAATAACCTACTAAACTACTGTGACATTACATTTTAGGCGATTAAGTGCATGACAGATTCAGCGCAAATAACAGAATTGAACCCGGCAGGAACACAATCTCAAGAGATTGATAGTTTGCTGAGTAAAAACAAGAATTATAAAGAAGGTTTTGTCACGACGACCACAGTGGAGACTTTTGATAAAGGACTTGACGAAGCAACCGTGCGTGCCATTTCTGCTAAAAAGAATGAACCTGAATGGATGCTAGACTTTCGTTTGAAAGCCTTTCACCATTGGTTAACGTTAGAAGAGCCGCATTGGGCGAAGATGCTCTATATTCCACTAGACTATCAGGAATATAGCTACTATTCAGCACCCGAATGCAGTGCTTGTGATGGCAGTACGGGCAGTGTTGGAAATGAAATTGATCCAGAAGTGGCCAAGGCGTTTGCAGAATTAGGCGTACCGCTAACGGGCGAAGATTCTAATGTGGCGGTGGATGCGATATTTGATTCAATTTCCGTTTCAACGACCAAACGCGAAGACTTATTAGAATTAGGTATTATTTTCTGCTCATTTTCAGAAGCGGTGCATGACTATCCAGAGTTAGTGCAAAAGTACATGGGTACAGTGGTGCCATATCATGATAACTTTTTTGCGGCCTTAAACTCTGCGGTGGCCTCGGACGGTACTTTTGTTTATATTCCAGAAAACGTCCGTTGTCCGCTTGACCTCTCGACCTACTTCCGCATTAACGAAGCTAAAACGGGCCAGTTCGAAAGAACGATCGTTGTCGCTGATAAAGGCAGTTATGTTAGTTATTTAGAAGGCTGTTCTGCGCCTGCTCGTGATACCTATCAGTTGCACGCGGCGGTGGTCGAAGTCATTGTGCTGGAAGATGCCGAAGTTAAATACTCAACGGTACAAAACTGGTATCCAGGGGATGATGACTGTAAGGGTGGAATCTTAAACTTTGTGACTAAACGCGCGATCTGTGAAGGTAAGAACTCTAAGATGTCTTGGACTCAGGCTGAAACAGGTTCTGCCATTACTTGGAAATATCCAAGTTGTATCTTAAAGGGTGATAACTCGATTGGTGAGTTTTACTCAGTGGCCTTGACGAATCGTCGTCAACAAGCTGATACGGGTACTAAAATGACTCATATCGGTAAAAACACCAGCAGTACCATTATCTCTAAAGGGTTGTCTGCAGGGCGCAGTGAAAATACCTATAGAGGTTTGGTGAAGATATTGCCAAGCGCCGAAGGCGCACGTAACTTCACTCAGTGCGACTCTATGTTGATTGGCGATAAGTGTGGCGCACACACTTTCCCTTATATTGAAGTGGAGAACGCCACCGCACAGGTCGAACATGAAGCAACCACTTCGCGTATTGGTGATGATCAGTTGTTTTATTGTAAGCAGCGCGGAATCAGTGAGCAAGATGCAATCTCGATGATCGTTAACGGCTTCTGTAAAGACGTTTTAAGCGAGTTGCCGTTAGAGTTTGCCCAGGAAACAGAAGAGTTATTGTCTATTAGTTTGGAAGGTTCGGTCGGTTAATTGACTTCGAGCACGACATTGGGTTTGATCCCAAATATGATAGACACCATTAATCAGAAAATTTAAAAAAAGAAACGAACTATGTTATTAAAAGTTGAAAATCTTCAAGCTCAAATTGATGAAAAACAAATTCTTAAGGGGTTAAACCTTGAAGTTAAAGCGGGAGAAGTTCACGCGATTATGGGACCAAACGGTGCCGGTAAAAGTACCTTAGCCAGTGTTTTGGCAGGTCGTGATGATTATGAAGTGACGGCAGGAACCGTTGATTTTGACGGTGAAGACCTGTTGGAATTAGCGCCGGATGAACGTGCACGTAAAGGCCTGTTTTTGGCTTTTCAGTATCCTGTCGAAATCCCTGGAGTGAGTAATAAATTGTTTATGCAAACGGCACTGAATGGCGTGCGAGCTGAACAAGGTTTACCGCCTTTAGATATGTTCGATTTTGATGAATACGCGAAAGATAAGATTGAGTTGCTGAACATGCGCGACGATCTTTTAGAGCGTTCGGTCAATGTTGGTTTCTCTGGTGGCGAAAAGAAACGTAATGACATTTTCCAAATGGCTCTATTAGCACCAAAGCTATGCATCTTAGATGAAACCGACTCGGGTCTAGATATTGATGCCTTAGGTTTGGTCGCAAATGGAATTAATACTTTACGCTCCCCAGATCGTAGTTTTATTGTGGTGACGCATTATCAACGACTTTTGAATTACATCAAACCAGATTATGTTCATGTCCTTTACGATGGTCAGATTGTTAAATCAGGCGGCTTCGAATTGGTACATGAGTTGGAAGAGTTTGGGTATGACGGTATTATCCAAAAACATGAACAGGCTCAGTAAAAGAGTTATTAACGGTTCACTAACAGCCTTTAATCGCGCCCAAAATAGGGTTGCACTTTTTGCACAAGAATACGCTAAAAACCGAGTTTCATCGGCGGATAAAAAATGTCAAAAAAGATAATCAGAAAAATTTCTCCAATGGCTCAACAGGCCGTGGATCATTATATTGAACAGTCGTTGTTACTGAATGCAGCCTTTACAAATGATAAGGTCATTGCAGGACGTCAACGTGCCCAAGCTATTTTTGCTCAGCAGGCTTTTCCAGTCTCAAGAGACGAGGATTGGAAATATACTAAGTTAACGGGTTTTGTACAGAATCGTTTTGAATCACTGAGTCAACACTCCGTGAAACTTGATGATCTGCACGCTTT
Source organism: Thiomicrorhabdus sp. (assembly GCA_006222135.1). Classification (GTDB taxonomy): domain Bacteria; phylum Pseudomonadota; class Gammaproteobacteria; order Thiomicrospirales; family Thiomicrospiraceae; genus Thiomicrorhabdus. The sequence goes on from VCMI01000066.1 coordinate 8,651, forward strand.
TCTACCCCCTTACGCGGTGACTAAAGTTGTCTTTGTGGATGGTTGGTTTAGTGAAGAGCTATCGGATGACTTGAGTGGCTTACCTAAAGGTGTCTCATTTGAATCAACTCGAGACGTGTTTGAAGTGCCGGGTGCAACCGATCAACTGTTTAGACATGAAGACATTATCAATAAAACGCCTTTTGGTATTTTAAATAGCTTATTGATGGCTGATGGTTATTATCTACAAATATCGGCGAATACCGTTTTAGAAACCCCTATTTTCGTATTGTATGTTCAGTCGCAAGCTAATCAGATGGCGACGGTGCGTAACCATGTCGTGCTAGAAGAAAATGCTGAAATGACCTTGGTAGAGCAGTTCGTCAGCTTATCGGCCGATGAAAGTTTTAAAGGCTGTACCAATGTGGTCACTGAAATGGATATCGCCAAATCAGCCCGTATGAAACAGATATTGGTTCAACAGCAAAATCATTCTAGTTATTACTTCAATAATCAGTTTATTTTCCAAGCCGATCAAAGTACGTTTAATACCTTTTATACCGGCTTGGGGAGTTTAATTTCTCGTCACCAGAATCATCTCTTTATGGATGGTGAGCATATCGAAAACCGCCAGAACAGTGCTTGTTTGGGACGTGGTCAGCAGACCATGGATTCTCGTACCAATACTCAGCATAACCAGGTTTGGGGCAAGAGCCAGCAGTTGCATAAGTATGTATTAGATGATTCTGCGGTGGGTGTCTTTAACGGTATGATTCGCGTTGATCGGTTGGCGCAAAAGACCGATGGTCAGATGGATAATAAAAACCTTTTATTGTCTACGAAGGCCAAAGTGGACTGTAAGCCGCAGTTAGAGATTTACGCCGATGACGTTAAGTGTTCACACGGTTCAGCGACGGGGCAGATTAATCAAGATCAAATCTTCTATCTGCAAGCGCGTGGTATTCGACGTTCAAAAGCCATCGAAATGATTACGCAATCCTTTTAATGGAGCCCGCTGAAGATATTAGCAATATTGATATTAGAAAGTGGGTCATGACAGCACTGGCTGATCAACTTAATGCTAAGGATTCTTTGTAATGTCCCAGGTTAGTTTGAACGCTTCTCAAGAGATGAATGACAACTTAGAGTCGGGAACGATGCCTGATTTTGCAGAAATTCGTGCGCAATTCCCGATTTTACAGCAGAGTGAAAATGGTCACCCTTTAGTCTATTTAGACAATGGAGCCACGTCTCAAAAACCCTTAGCGGTAATTGAAGCGCTAGATACTTACTATCGTCAACAGAATGCGAACGTACATCGTGGTGTTTATGGTTTAAGTGAACGCGCCACAGAGTTGTATGAAGGTTCACGAGAAACGGTTCGCCAGTTTATCAATGCGAAATCAATTCGAGAAATCGTCTTTGTCCGAGGTACGACGGAAGCGATTAATTTAGTGGCTCATAGTTGGGCACGTAGCAATATGCAAGCAGGCGATGAAGTCATCGTGACAGAGATGGAGCACCACTCGAACATCGTGCCTTGGCAGTTGCTCAGAGACCAATTAGGTATTCGTTTGCGAGTGTTGAAAATTAACCTAGCGGGCGAAATCTGTTTGAATGATCTAAAAAGCATGGTCTCAGACAAAACAAAATTATTAGCCATTACCCATATGTCGAATGCATTGGGTTCAATCAATCCTGTTAAAGAGATGACTGCAATCGCCCATTCTGTTGGGGCTAAGGTATTAGTCGATGGGGCGCAAGCGACTCCACATATGACGGTTGATGTTGAGGATATTGATTGTGATTTTTATGCTCTATCGGGACATAAAATGTATGGTCCAACCGGGATTGGCGTGCTCTATGCGAAAGAGGCCTTATTAGAAGCCATGCCGCCTTATCAAGGTGGAGGTGATATGATTTATTCAGTGACCTTTGAGAAAACCGAATATAACGTCTTGCCTTATAAGTTTGAAGCCGGAACGCCGCATATTGCTGGTGCGATTGGCCTGGCCGCCGCGATTAAGTTTTTGCAGTCGATTGGTTTAAAGCATATAGCCGCCTATGAGGCTGAATTATTAGCCTATGCAACCGCCAAACTTCTGCAGATTGAAGGTTTAACCATTATTGGTCAAGCAGAGCATAAAGGCGGCGTGCTGTCTTTTATTATTGACGGTATTCACCCGCATGATATGGCGACCTTAATGGATCAGGACGGTGTTGCCGTCAGGGCGGGTCATCACTGCGCTATGCCTGTGATGCAGCATTTTAATGTTCCCGCGACAATACGTGCCTCAATGGGTGTCTATAATAATAGAGATGATATCGACCGTTTAGTGACTTCAATTGAAGAAGCCAAAGAGATGTTGATTTGACATACTCCCCACGAATGAATTCGGGGGATTCTAATATCGACAACAAAACTTACTCAACAATAGATTGTTAAGCAGCGGTTTCATCTCCTTTATGAGTTAATGTCCTAACTCGTTCACCCTCTCTATCAAGATTTAAACTTGCGTTTTTATCTCGATGGAGAAGACTATTGCAACCTGGACATGTCCAAGTACGCTGTTCTAGTCTAAGTTCTTTATTGACGTTACCGCATTCAAAACAGATTTTTGAGCTGGGATAAAATCGACCAACCTTGGTGATTTCACAAAAGTATTTTTGACCTTGAGATTCAAGAATATGTACAAATTCAGAAAACGCCAAATCACTAATCTTTCTTCCCCAAAGCTTGCTCATTGCTGAAACATTCAAGTCTTCGATGGAAATATAGTCAAATTTTTGCGTTAACTCTTTGGCTTGTTTAAAGAAGAAATCCTTCCTCTGGTTAAGCGTTTTATCGTGAACTCTCGCAAGATGCAGACGTGCTTTAACACGATTATTCGACCCTTTCTTTTTAGAGGAAAGGCCTCTGCTTGCTTGCTGAATCAAACCAAGATTGGTTTTAAAGAACTCAGGAGAGTGGATTTCGGACCCATCTGACACGGTTAAAAAAGTTTTTAAGCCAAAATCCAACCCCGCGCTTTTACCTGACTTGAATATGGATTGTGAAGCATCTTCAATAACGGAAAAATAGACAAAAAACTCACCCAATGAATTTCGTTTTATAGTGACGGTTTTAACCGTACCTTTAAGCTCTCTCGATAGAAAAAGCTTAAAACTACGTTTACCAATCGTTAAAATATTTGAATCTAACTTCCAACCGGCTTGTTTTAAAGTGAAAGACTTATAACGTCTAACAGCCTTGAATTTCGGCGGAGAAGTTCTTTGCTTACGCTTTAAGTCATCAAAGAACTTAGCATAAGCCTTATCCACACGAGACGTTATATCCTGAATAGCTTGTGATGGAACGAGCTTCCAAAACGCATGCTTTTCATGTTTTTTAAGCTTAGTAATATGCTTTTGCAGTTGATAAACATTTAAGCTTTTGCCAAATAAACGATAATACCGTTTATGAAGGGCAATACAGTGATTCCAAATAATGCCAGAGACATTTACTTGGTCATGAAGACTTGATAATTTTTTGCTCTGATAAAGCTTAAACTGATAGGTTTTACGAATTTGTTTGTTCATTTAAAAACCTCTCCCATTTAGCCTGTTCTCCAGGTCTTTGCGAAGTCTGCTGATTTTCAATATACGCTTTTACTATTTCCAAGCTTGCTCCACCAACCGTAGAGACAAAATAGCTATTTGTCCAAAGCGTTGGAAGCGACGACTTTAAAAAAAGGAAATTCACTCCTTAATATTCTTGAGCTTGTACACTTTTACTTTCTTTTAACAAAGGTATTAACGCCAAACTGAGGGTCTATGTCAGCAAGAATATGAATATGGTTGATGTCTGTTTCCATCTCAATTATTTCCACATTCATTTCAGTCGCTAAGCTCAGAATGATTTGCTTTAATCGTTGTTCAACGTCGCCAACAAGTATTTTCCTTCGATACTTTGGGCAAAACACAATATGGTATTTGCAAGAATAAACGATATTTCTGTTGGATTTATAATTCATACCATGTATTATATATCCTTAATAAGAATAATACAATAGTCGCTTACATCCCCATGGCTAAAGCCAGGGGCTTTACGCTACTTCTTGGTAAGGCGCTTTATGGCCTAAATGAATTTTTTTAGGACGTTCTTTATTGATGGATGATAAAACTGACCAGGCCTGGTCAGTTTTTTTTGCCCAAAATAACGGGCTGTAGAGGGACTCTTAAGCTTTGTTTGGAGACGTTCGCGTGATAGGGTTCTGTAGATGTTTCTATTTAGTGGTTTGATAGAGGTGAACTTGCCATTAAATTAAAGAATTTAGGGCAATAAATAGTCGTTCAATATAATAAAGCAAGGTATTATATGGGGCATTAGGAAATATTCAGGTCAATGTCCGTTATAGCGATGTGACCTGACGGTTTATGGAAAGGTTTGAGTGTGAAAGATCAGGTAAGACAGATACATTTTGTAGGAATTGGTGGTGTTGGTATGGCGGGGATCGCCGAGGTGTGCTTGAACCTCGGCTATATCGTCAGTGGCTCTGATTTAAAGCATAATCCTACCGTTGCAAGACTGGAGTCTTTAGGGGCTTTAATTCAGTTGGGGCATGAAGCGAATCATGTTAAAAATACCGATGTTGTGGTCGTCTCTACGGCTATCTCAGCCGATAATCCAGAAGTAAGTTGGGCGAGAGAAGCACGTATTCCTGTCATTCCTCGTGCGGAAATGCTGGCTGAGTTAATGCGGATGCGTTTTGGGATTGCCATTGCCGGCACCCACGGTAAAACGACAACGACCAGTTTAACCGCGGCCATTTTAACGCAGGGTGGTATCGATCCTACCTATGTGATTGGCGGAAAGCTAAATCAGACAGGTTCGAATGCGCGTTTGGGTTCAAGCCATTACTTAGTGGCTGAAGCCGATGAATCCGATGCTTCATTTTTACATCTTTCTCCAATGATGTCGGTCATTACCAATGTTGATGAAGACCATATGGACACCTATCAGGGTGACTATCAAATTTTAGAGAATACGTTTGTAGAGTTTATTCATCGCTTACCATTTTATGGTCTGGCGATCGTCTGTATTGATGACGCCAATATTCAGGTCATGCTGCCTAAATTAAGCCGTAAGATTAAAACTTATGGTTTTTCTGAACAGGCTGATATCCGTGCTATTAATGTCCAGGCTATGGGATTGAATATGCACTTTCAAGTATTGGTGGGTCGTGAGCAAAGCTTTGATGTCGTTCTCAATACGCCCGGTCGACACAATGTTCTAAATGCCTTAGCGGCGATTTCGGTGGCATTGGAATTGAATGTGTCCATCACGGCTATTCAGCAAGCTTTATTAGAGTTCGGTGGCGTTGGGCGTCGTTTTGAAGTCTATCCAGATCGCCTCATTGGGCAGAAGAAAGTGACTTTGGTGGATGACTATGGTCATCACCCAACGGAGCTGATAGCCACCATTGAAACCGCGAAAGCGGCTTTTCCTGGTCAACGTTTGGTATTGGTTTTTCAACCACACCGTTACTCACGTACTCGAGATCTGTTTGATGAGTTCGTCCAAGCCTTATTGGTGCCGGATCTAGTGGTGTTAACGGATGTCTATGCGGCAGGCGAAACACACTTGCCTATGTTCGATTCTAAAGCGCTTTTGCAAGCCATGCGTTTGCGTGGTGCTCAGGGGATTTATTCTGAGAATTTTGAACAGCTTGAAATCATTAGTAAAGATATCTTGCTGGATGGCGACGTCGTATTAGTGATGGGGGCAGGTGACGTTGGTCAAGTGGCTAAACAATGGCAACAGCATTTTGCAACCGAATTGTTGACCTGATTTGTCACCGAGCTGTTAAAAGATGGGAAATGTATCAAAGCATAATCAAGTTATAGCGATACACAAAATATGAAAAAGGATTTAGAGTGATGAATTTGGGTAAGGTTGCGGTACTCATGGGCGGTAAGGCTGCAGAGCGTGAAGTGTCTTTGAAAAGTGGTCAAGCTGTCACGATTGCATTGCAATCGCAAGGTGTTGATGCAACCGCACTTGATGTGAAGACTCTCGAAGATATTCAATCCGTTGCTCAAAATTACGACCGAGCTTTCATCGCCCTGCACGGTCGTTGGGGTGAAGATGGTGTGGTGCAAGCCATCTTAGAAGACTTGGGTGTTCCTTACACGGGGAGTGGCATGGCCGCGTCTGCGGTGGCGATGGATAAGTTGCGAACCAAGTGGCTGTGGTTAGGCGCAGGCTTACCAACGCCCAAATTTATTTGGGTTTCTGATTCCTTACCTTTAGATATTGACTCGTTTTCTATCCCGTTTCCCGTCATTGTGAAACCTTCGCATGAAGGCTCTAGTATTGGTATGCGTAAGGTGGTCAATAATGAGGCATTGGTGGACGCTGTTGCTTTTGCACAACAGTATGATTCAGAAATATTGATTGAACAGTGGATTACTGGGCGTGAATATACCGTCGGCGTGCTTAATAACAAACCTTTACCTTTAATCGAATTAAAAACCACACACGATTTTTACGATTTTGAAGCGAAATATCAGTCTAACGACACGGTCTATATCTGTCCGTGCGATTTAGATCACGAGACCCAGCAAAAGATTCAAACCCTAGTATTGCAGGCTTTTAATATCATTGGTGCGAAGGGTTGGGGGCGTGTTGATTTAATGTTAGATGAATGCAATCAACCTTGGTTAATTGAACTAAATTCAGTGCCTGGAATGACGGACCACAGCTTGGTGCCTATGGCGGCCAAGGTGGCGGGGCTTTCGTTTGAGAAGCTCGTTCTTGAAATTTTACAGACTGCAAAATGATAGATAAACTGCTACGTAGCGCGGTATGGCTCTCTATGTTGGGTGCTTCGGTTGCTGTGATTTGGTTGTTAATGCAAGAAGATTCCCCTCTGTTTCGGCCAATACAGCAGTATGAATTAGTCTCTGAAATTCAACATGTGAAACCCGTTGAGATAGACGCGGTTATGCAACGTTATTTGGGTCGTTCTTTTTGGGAAGTGGAGCTTGAAAGCATTCAGTCTGAATTGACTCGATTAGATTGGGTGAGTAGCGCTTTAGTCAAACGCAGTTGGCCAGCCCAATTGTATGTCAGTATTCAAGAGCAAAAACCAGTGGCCCGTTGGGGGCAGGCAGGCCTAGTTAATCAAGCAGGTCTTGTATTTTATCCGAATGATTTAGCGGGTTTCAATAACCTGGTAGTCTTAAAAGGTCCACTAGCAGATTCTGCAAAAATACTGGTGAAGCTTTCACTGTTTCAAACGGCTTTGAAATCGATTGAATTCACGATTTCTGCATTGAGTCTACAGCTAGACGGCATCTGGAGGATTAGTTTGTTGGACGGTTCAAAAATTATTCTGGACAAGACGGATGACGATGCAAGGTTGAATCAGTTTGTAAGGGCTTACCCTAAGCTCTCAATGGCGTTGAGAAAGTCACCACAGGTGTATGATTTACGCTATAGTAATGGTTTTATTGTAGGGGGGGTCTAGGATGTTGCTAGGGTGGATCTTCTTGATAAAAATAGGTAGTTTGTCCCAAAGATCGTTCCAGTGGACAGCGTAGAAATATGAAAAAGGTAAGGCAGAGTATGGCGCGTAAACAGCAAGCTTCAAACACAGTAGTCGGGTTGGATATTGGAACCTCAAAAATTGCTGCGATTATTGGAAAAATAAACTCAGATGGTGAGATTGAAGTAGTTGGGATGGGTACACATCCTTCTCGTGGCTTAAAGAAAGGCGTCGTTGTAAATATTGATGCGACTGTAGAGTCCATTCAACACGCGATTGACGAAGCCGAGAGAATGTCAGGTTATATGGTTGAGTCCGTTTTTGTTGGTATCGCGGGTAGTCATATTAAGAGCTTTAACTCCAATGGCATGGTTGCGATTCGTAATCAAGATGTTCAGCCCGAGGATATTGAAAGAGTCATGGACGCTGCGCAAACGATTGCTATTCCTGGTGATGAGCGCATTTTACATATTTTGTCCCAAGAATATATTATTGACAGCCAAGGCGGTATTCGCGAGCCGATTGGGATGTCAGGAGTGCGTTTAGAAGCCAAAGTTCATATGGTGACCGGATCGGTAAGCGCTGCACAAAATATTATTAAGTGTGTCGAGCGTTGTGGGTTAGGTGTTGCGGATATTATTTTAGAGCAACTTGCTTCCAGTGAAGCCGTATTGTCAGAAGATGAGAAAGAACTTGGTGTCTGTTTGGTTGATATCGGTGGTGGAACTTCGGATATTGCTGTTTTTCATAATGGCGCAATTAGTCATACAGCCGTTATCTCTGTTGCAGGAGATCAAGTGACGAACGATATTGCCGTCGCGTTAAGAACACCGACTCAAGCCGCTGAAGAGATTAAAAAGAAATATGCCTGTGCCTTGCCTCAGTTGATTAGCAAAGATGAAGAGATTGAAGTGCCTAGCGTAGGTGACCGTCCGGCGCGTTGCCTCTCTCGTCGTACTTTGGTCGAAGTGGTTGAGCCAAGATATGAAGAGTTATTTCAGTTGATTCAAGCTGAATTACGCAGTGCAGGTTTTGAAGAGATGTTAGCGGCTGGTATTGTCTTAACCGGTGGCAGTTCTTTAGTCGAAGGCGCCGTTGAATTGGCTGAAGAAGTTTTTCACATGCCAGTACGTTTAGGGTATCCTCATGGCATTAAGGGATTAACCGAAGAGGTAAATAGTCCTTCTTTTGCTACAACGGTTGGTTTGTTAATATACGCTAAAGAGCATGTTGGAGATAAGGCTCTTTCTGTTCCAGATAAGCGTGAGCCCGTCGACGTCGGTCAAATTTTCGCAAGAATGAAATCTTGGTTTAAGTCTAGTTTTTAAAAACCAGATACTTGAGGGGACCTGATTGTCTACTTTAGTACGCCTAAATACGTTATAAGCCCATTAAATAACAGTATTTACGGCACTCAGACTGAGTCCGACTGAAAGCTGTGATAAAATACTCGACCTGAATTTTAGTCATAAACCCTGTTTTGGGGCGATAAGAGAAGACGAGTTTCCATTGAATCAAAGAACTGTTGCAAATCCAATTAAAGCCAAGGGTATTGGCCTGCATACTGGCCATGAGTCAGTCATGACTTTACGTCCTGCGCCAGTGAATACAGGGATTGTGTTTCGACGTATCGATCTCCAGCCTCCTGTTGAATTTAAAGTCTCTCCACAGATTGTTGGTGAGACCATGTTGTGCACCACAATTATTAGTGAGCAAGATGGTGAGAAGGTCAAAATCGCAACCATTGAACATTTGATGTCAGCGATTGCCGGTATTGGTATTGATAATATGTATATTGATATTACTTCTGATGAAGTGCCTATTATGGATGGGAGCTCTTCACATTTTATTTTCCTATTGCAGTCTGCAGGTCTTAAAATTCAAGATGAACCGAAAGTATTTGTTCGCATTTTGAAGCCGGTACGTGTTGAAAACGACAAGGGCGGGTTTGCTGAATTTATACCTTATGAAGGCTATCGCCTAAACTTCTCCATTGTTTTTGAGCACCCAGCATTCAAGTCTACGGCAGAGAAAATGACCTTAGAGTTTTCGTCTACTTCTTATTTTAAAGAAGTCAGTCGCGCACGTACCTTTGGTTTTATGAAAGATATGGAGATGCTTCGTGCTAAAAACCTAGGTTTGGGAGCCAGCTTAAAAAATGCCATTGGTCTGGATGATGAAGGCGTTATGAATGTGGAAGGTTTACGTGATAAAGATGAGTTTGTCCGTCACAAGATTCTAGATGCCATGGGTGATTTGTACATGCTAGGTCATCCTATTGTTGGAGAATTTACCGCACATAAATCAGGCCATGCATTGAATAATCAACTGTTGAGAGCATTGCAGGCACAGCCAGATTGTTTTGAGCTGGTGGCCTTTAAGGCTGATGGTGATCAACCTGTGAGATATGGCAGTAGTAAAGTTTTATTGTAATAAGTACAGTAAGTGAAATAGCCGTTAATTAAAGCCCCTTTTAGGGGTTTTTTGTGCCCGCAGACTGAGGCTTTTGAGGGCGTTACTTAAGCCTTTAGACTGGATGGAATTTCCCATGTTAGTCATTTCTTGAGCATCTTCAGTGGAAGGGTAACTGGTGACTTCACGTACTTTGCGAACCTCTTTAGGTTGAGGCAATATATTGACCTTAACGCGATTCAGTTCCAGGTGCGGGAAATGTTCCTGGAACGTGCCTAATATTTGAGGTTCATAAAATCGTAATTGTGTTGCCCAAATGCTTTCATCCAATTGCAGTATCAAGGTTTGTTGATCAAAGCTAACCCCTATTAAATGGGGTTTTAGATCGTAAGGTAAACCATCTTGTCCAGCGTCCAGGAGTGCCTGGAAAAGCTGTGCATCTTGTAATAAATTATTTAGGGCACCACTGGCTTGTTTTAGTAGAGGTTTCATGGTGCTCTCACTATGAGATGTGTTAGAATATTTGCATATTTTACCGCATTATTACGATGATAGTGCGACGATGAGAATTGAATATCAATCAGCTTATTATCTTTTAGAGACCCTTGTGAGTGGGGTGCGGGAGAAAAATGAGAGAAAACTTGCTTGATTGAGGCGGGAAATGCAGAGAATAGTTCGCTATTCGTAAGTTTCCCAACAAAAATCAAGTGAATTTTAGCCGTGCATTCACTCGTACAAAGGTCTTTCTTAACCGACAGTTTAAATTTTAACCGGAAAATACTCTTAATGGCTTTAACAATCTTTCAGAAAATCTTTGGTAGTCGCAACGAACGCGTGCTAAAACAATACCGCAAAACAGCCCAACAAATCAATGAATATGAAACGAGTTTTGCTGAGCTGTCCGACGAAGCTTTACAACAGAAAACAACTGAATTTAAAGCGGCTATAGTCGCAGGCAGTTCATTGGATGAGATGTTGCCTGAAGCTTTTGCCGTTGTGCGTGAAGCTGGAAAACGTGTTTTTGGTATGCGTCATTATGATGTACAGATGATGGGTGGAATTGCGCTGCATGAAGGCCGAATCGCCGAGATGCGCACGGGTGAGGGGAAAACCCTGGTAGCCACTTTGCCCGTTTATTTAAATGCATTGACGGGCCAAGGCGTTCACGTTATTACTGTGAACGACTATCTTGCGAAACGTGATTCTGAGTGGATGGGTAAACTCTTTGAATTTTTAGGGTTGTCAACGGGTGTCATACTCAGTGGACAAAGCCAACAAGAGAAACAGTTAGCGTATTCTATGGACGTTACCTACGGCACCAATAACGAATTCGGTTTTGATTATTTGCGTGATAATATGGCCATTTTCACAGCCGAGAAAGTCATGCGTGGGCAAAATTTTGCGGTGATTGATGAGGTTGATTCTATCCTGATAGATGAAGCCCGTACGCCACTGATTATCTCAGGCCCTGCCGAAGATAAAGCGGAACTTTATCGCAAAGTTAATCCACTCATCCAACACCTTGATCAAGGTGTTGAAGATGAAGAGACTAAGGATTCAAGCGGTGATTTCACAATTGATGTTAAGTCCAAACAGATTCATCTGACCGATCAAGGTCATGCTAAGGTCGAGCAGTTATTGGTTGAAGAAGAAATTCTGGAAGCTGATGAGAGTTTGTATGACGCTGTTAATATTGGGTTAATGATCCATGTTAATGCCGCTTTAAGAGCGAATCTTCTGTTTGAAAAGGATCGTGATTATATTGTTGAAGAGAACGAAGTCGTTATTATCGATGAGTTTACCGGCCGTAAAATGTCAGGCCGTCGATGGAGCGAAGGACTACATCAAGCGATTGAAGCTAAAGAAGATGTATCCATTCAACAAGAAAGCCAAACATTTGCTTCTATTACCTTCCAAAATTATTTTAGACAGTATGATAAGTTAGCGGGTATGACCGGAACAGCGGATACCGAAGCAGGTGAATTCTTATCGACCTATAAGCTTGAAGTCGTTATTATTCCACCGAATAAACTACCGCAGAGAAAGGATTTGGCCGATTTAGTTTATTTGGATATGGAAGGCAAGTTCGCGGCTATTGTGAATGATATTCGTACCATTACGGCAACGCAACAACCTATATTGGTAGGGACGGCTTCGATTGAAATGTCTGAGTTGTTATCAAGATTATTAACCAATAGTGAGATTAAACATAGTGTTTTAAATGCAAAACATCATGAAAACGAAGCTCATATTATCGCTAATGCAGGTCAACCCGGTGCGGTGACAATTGCAACCAATATGGCTGGTCGAGGTACCGATATCGTTTTAGGTGGAAGCCTTGAAATTGAAATCGAAGCTTTAGGTGAGTTAACGGATGAGCAGAAAGCGGACGTTACTAAAGCTTGGAAAATAAGGCATGATGCCGTACTTAGTTCTGGTGGCTTAATGGTAATTGGTTCTGAACGTCATGAATCACGTCGTATCGATAACCAGTTACGCGGTCGTTCTGGTCGTCAGGGTGATGCGGGTGTCACTCGTTTTTATCTTTCATTAGATGATGATTTAATGCGTCGCTTTGCATCCGATAGGGTCAAATCGATGATGAAAAGTCTAGGGATGAATTCAGACGAAGCCATTGAGCATAAAATGGTCAGTAAATCGATTCAACGTGCCCAAAAACAAGTAGAGCGTTTACATCAGGATGAGCGTGCAAACCTATTGAAGTTTGATGATATTTCCAATGAACAGCGTAAGGTTGTTTATGAACAACGTAATGAGTTAATGGAATCGGATGATGTGACTGATGTATTGGATGATTTGCGTGAGCAAATTGTTGATAAGTTGGTTGCTACTTACGTACCAAAAGGTTCTTTAGATGAGCAGTGGGATATTCCAGGACTTGAACGTGCCATTCATGAAGAGTTAGGGGCTGAGTTCGATATTCAATCGTGGTTGGATGCCGATAAAGACCTTTATGAAGAGACTCTAGTCGCCAAGATAGTCTTGGAATTAGAAGGCATCTATAAAACTAAAATGGCCGCGGTTGATCCCAAAACTCGCCACCATTTTGAAAAAGAAGTCTTATTACGCACGATTGATAAGCAATGGCGTGAACATCTCTCTGATATGGATTATCTACGCAAAGGCATTCATTTACGAGGCTATGCACAGAAAGACCCATTTCAAGAATATCGCCGTGAATCAAGAACTATGTTCACTAACTTCTTGCAAGAAGTTATGTTTGAAACGGTTAAGGTCTTATCTTTAGTGCAGATCGAAGGCTCTAGAGATGTTGAGGAGTTTGATGAACAAAATGCTGCAAATCGCCCTCAGCATCTAGATGCTTCTCACCCAGCGGCCGCCAGTATTTCGGATGCAATGAATCAGTCTAGTGTAGAAACTTCTGACGAAACTGTGGATAATGATAAGGGTGAGGCCGAAGGTACCTTTAAACGTGAAGCTCCTAAGGTTGGTCGTAATGACCCATGTCCTTGTGGTTCGGGTAAAAAATATAAACAGTGTTGTGGTAAGTTAAGTTAATTCAAATTTAACGACGCAAAGCAGTAAATTTTAAAACCCACCAACTGGTGGGTTTTTGGTTTAGGGCAAATGTTACAACTAATATTTAACGTGTAGGCTTTACACGTTTTTAAGGAAACGTTATGACCAATTTATTTCCAATCATGCATCCTGTTGCCGGTGTCTATCTTGGCACTTGTGCGGCAAAAATTAAAAAGAATGGCAGTCTTGATTTAGTTATTATGGAACTGGCAGAAGACTCCTTGACGGCCGCCAGTTTTACGTTGAATGCATTTTGTGCTGCCCCCGTTACTTTAGCTAAAGAATATCTAAAATTGCATTCACCCCGTGCTTTTCTGATTAATAGTGGTAACGCCAATGCTGGAACGGGGGTTCAAGGAATGGCCGATGCTCGACAAAGTTGTGCCTGGGTGGCGGCCGAGTTAGGCTGTCTACCTGAACAAGTTTTGCCGTTTTCGACGGGTGTAATTGGTCAGAACTTACCCATAGAAAAATTACAGAATGGGATTCCCCAAGCGTTAGCGAATTTGTCAATTACAGGTTGGGAAGAGGCTTGTACAGGTATTATGACGACAGATTTAGTGGCTAAAGCGGTCAGCCGTGAAGTCATTGTGGATGGTCATAGTGTCATGATTACCGGTATCTCTAAAGGTTCTGGAATGATCCATCCCAATATGGCAACCATGCTTGGTTTTGTCGCTACGGACGCTAAGATTAACCAGGCCTGCTTACAGCAAGTATTGACGGACTCGGTTAATCTTTCCTTTAACCGAATTACGGTGGATGGTGATACTTCAACCAATGATGCATGTACTTTGACGGCCACTCAAAAAGCCGATATGCCCGTGATTGATGAAGTTGATTCAAAAGCCTATGCAGATTTTTCAAAAGCCATTAATGAAGTGATGACTGAGTTGGCGCAGATGATTATTCGTGACGGTGAAGGTGCAACCAAGTTTGTCACAGTAGCTGTTGAAGGTGGTAAAACCACTGAAGAGTGTTTAAAGGTTGCACATGCTGTGGCACTATCACCTTTGGTGAAAACGGCTATGTTTGCATCTGACCCTAACTGGGGACGTATTTTAGCCGCGGTGGGTCGTTCGGGTGTTGAGCAGTTAGATGTGAACGCCTTGAAAATTTATTTAGGGGATGTCTGTATTGTCGAAGAGGGTGGCAAAGCCCTAAGTTATACTGAGGAAGCCGGTCAAGCGGTAATGAATGAAACGGATATTACGATTTTAATTCAGCTCAATAGGGGGTTGGTCAACGATACTGTCTGGACGACCGATTTTTCCTATGATTATGTAAAAATTAACGCTGAATATCGCAGTTAATCACTCCTAAAACTTAAGAGGCTACCGTCTCTATAAGCCATAAAAAGCCCATTGAAT
>VCMI01000067.1 GCA_006222135.1 Thiomicrorhabdus sp.
ACACACGAACWCGTCTTCCTCGCCGTAGTAAGCTCTGAGCTTTTTTCGCAACACCAGCAAGGCGGCTGCCTCCGCTAGAGCTTTTTCTTTTCGGTTTAACTCGCGTTCTAACTGTTTAATGCGTTTTTTATCTTCTCGGCTGTGTTTTTTCTCTACACGCTGACGCTGTGTTTCACTTAAATTACCGTTAATACAGGCGGCACGCCACTCTTTAACCTGCTCAACCAATAGACCTTTTTCTCGGCAGTACTGGCTTAACTCGACCTCAGATAACGGGGTGACTTCTACCACCACAGCAAATTTCGCTTGGGATGACCACTGTTCAGGCTTGTTTCCATTTAAAGGCATTGCATATCCATCGACGTTTAATTCGTTACGCCAATTGTACAATGTCTGTGCTGAAATACCTTCTTCTACAACCAACTCAGTCACCGAACGACTTAATGGTGGGAAGAACTTTTTGACTACGGCTTCTTTTCTTTCGGGTGAATACTTGGACATTTAATACCACTTTCCGCCCACTGTTTAAGTTTAACTTTTATGAAATGAAGACCGGACAACTATCCTGACACAGGGGGGTTATCAACCCGACAAGCGATTCAATTCCACGGCATTATTAAGTTTGAGATGAAGAAAACGATTCAGGCGATGGATAAAGCTCTACTGGATAGTGTTGCAACCTGTGGTGATATCAACCGTAATGTTATGTGTATTCAGGATCCGAGTTTATCAACGATCCATGATCAAGTCTTC
This sequence comes from Thiomicrorhabdus sp., assembly GCA_006222135.1. GTDB lineage: Bacteria > Pseudomonadota > Gammaproteobacteria > Thiomicrospirales > Thiomicrospiraceae > Thiomicrorhabdus. The sequence continues at coordinate 754 of VCMI01000067.1, forward strand.
CCATATGCGGATGCAATTGCTGATCGATTACTACCTTCTACACGTGCTTATCACGAAATCTGGCTGGATGATGATCATGATAAAAAACTGGTTGCTGGCGGTGGGCAAATTATTGAACCTATCTACGGCAAGCACTATTTACCGCGTAAGTTCAAAATTGCTATTGCTATTCCTCCTTACAACGATGTTGATGTTTATATCAATGACATTGGCATCATAGCCGTTGAGGAGGCGGGCAAATTAGTTGGATTCAACGTCACCGTCGGTGGTGGTTTAGCACATACCTTTGGTCGAGAAGATACGTTCCCTCGCTTGGGTGACGTTATCGGTTTCTGTAAACCAGAGCAGATTATTGATGTGGCGCAGCACATTATGTGTATACAACGCGACTTTGGTAACCGTGAAGATCGTAAGTTATCACGCTTCAAACATACTATTGAAAAGTATGGTGTTGAATGGTTTAAAGGGGAATTAGATTCTCGTTTAGACTTTTCTTTAGAAGAGTCAAGACCCACCAAATTTACCACCTCTTCTGACCGTTACGGCTGGCATCAAAGTGACGATGGTTTATGGCATTTATTACTGTTTATTGAAGTTGGCCGAATTGTTAATAAAGAGGGCTATGCTCAAAAAGATATTCTTGCTGAGATTGCTAAATTAGATGTTTGTGACTTCCGTTTAACTGGTAACCAAAACCTACAACTGATTGGCTTAACTAAAGCTAATAAAGAGAAAGTTGAAGCGCTGATCATGAACTTTGACAAATCTTCTGATGCAAGCCACTTAACGGGTATGGAAAGAAATGCAATTGCTTGTGTTGCGCTTAATACTTGTTCATTAGCCATGGCCGAAGCTGAGCGCTATCTTCCTTCACTACTACAGAAAGTGACGCCAATTTTAGAAAAAAATAATTTAGAGAGTACGAATATCAAAATTCGTATGACGGGTTGCCCGAATGGGTGTGGTCGTTCAGTCATGGGGGAAATTGGCTTTATCGGTAAATTACCGGGTAAATATAATATGTATCTAGGTGGAGATTATGAAGGCTATCGCCTCGCTAAACTTTATAAAGAAAATTTAACCGAAAAACAGATTCTAGCAGAATTAGATCCGCTATTAACTCTGTATGCTCAAAGCCGTAAAGATGGTGAGCATTTTGGAGATTTTGTCATTAGACATAACATTGTCCAAATATCTAAAGGCGGAGCCGCCTTTCATGAAGGAGTAGAAAAATGATTGCTCAAGATAGATTGACCCATTTAAAAAGACTTGAATCTGAATCTATCGAAATCATTCGTGAGATCGTTGCTGAATTTGATAACCCAGCGATGCTATACAGTGTTGGGAAAGATTCGTCAGTTATGCTTCATTTAGTACAAAAAGCGTTTCACCCAGGCACACCACCCTTCCCTTTAGTCCACGTTGATACGACATGGAAATTTAAAGAGATGATCGCTTTCAGAGATAAGCGTGTGAAGGAAGTGGGTATGGATCTCATTGTTCACATCAACCCAGAAGGACAAGAGAAAAATATCGGACCGTTTACGCACGGTAGTAAGGTGCATACCGACATGATGAAAACACAAGGTCTAAAGCAAGCTTTAAACAAATATAAATTTGACGCTGTTTTAGGTGGTGCACGTCGCGACGAAGAGAAAAGTAGAGCTAAAGAACGTATCTTTTCATTCCGAGACAAAAACCACCGTTGGGACCCCAAGAACCAACGTCCCGAGCTATGGAGCTTATATAACTGCGAACATAGTAAGGGTGAAAGTTTCCGAGTATTTCCTTTGTCTAACTGGACTGAACTCGACATTTGGCAATACATCTACTTAGAGAGTATTCCTGTGCCTGACCTTTATTATGCAAAAGAACGTTTAGTTGTAGAAGTAGATGGCGTGAAAGTAATGGTTGATGATGATCGTTTTCCGCAAGAATTACTAAAAAATGCTAAAAAAGAGATGGTTCGTTTTAGAACATTAGGCTGTTACCCACTAACAGGCGCCGTGAATTCTGAAGCGGCCACATTATTAGAAATCATCCAAGAGATGTTATTGACCAAGACATCAGAAAGACAAGGGCGACTAATAGATAGCGACTCAGCGGGTTCAATGGAACAGAAGAAAAAAGAGGGGTACTTCTAATGTCACACCAATCAGAATTAATTGCACAGGATATTGAACAGTATCTTGACGCACACAAAAATAAAGATTTACTGCGTTTTATCACTTGCGGTAGCGTGGATGACGGTAAAAGTACTCTGATAGGTCGCCTGCTTTACGATTCAAAAATGATTTACGAAGATCAGCTACAGAGTATTGAAAAAGACAGTAAAAAAGTAGGAACGCAAGGCGAAAAAATTGACTTAGCGTTACTTGTAGATGGCCTTCAAAGTGAGCGTGAGCAAGGTATTACTATTGATGTTGCTTACCGTTTTTTCTCCACAGAAAAACGTAAATTCATTATTGCAGATACGCCTGGACACACGCAATACACTCGTAACATGGCAACGGGTGCATCAACGGCAGATTTAGCAATCATTCTTATTGATGCTCGTTATGGAGTGCAAGAGCAGACCAAACGTCATTCTTTTATCGTCAGTTTACTGGGCATCAAAAATATCCTTGTCGCTGTCAACAAAATGGATCTTATCAAGTTTGATGAAACCCGTTATAACGAAATTCAAAAGGACTACATAGAATTTGCCAAAGACTTAGGCATTATTGATCCAATTTTTGCCCCTGTTTCAGCTTTGAATGGCGACAACATTGTCAACAACAGTCCAAATACACCATGGTATAAAGGTGGGGCTCTAATGACGATTTTGGATAATATTGATATTACGCCAAAAATAATCAAAGAAACGTTTCGTTTTCCAGTGCAGTATGTCAACCGTCCAAACCACCTTTTTAGAGGGTTTGCCGGAACAATAAGCTCTGGAACAATCAATGTCGGTGATGAGATTCGAATCTTACCATCGAATAAAACTACGCGTATCGCTTCAATTATTGAGCCTTCGGTCATAAAAGACTCGACCATACCCAATGCTTTCGCCGGAATGGCAGTGACTTTTACCACAGAAACTGAAGTTGATATCAGCCGAGGTGATCTCATCGTCAAAACGAATGAAGAAGCACCCGTTATTACGGATGAGATTCAGGCAACCGTTGTTTGGATGCATGAATCGGCTGCTCAACTTGGTAAAGAGTATCTGATTAAACATACGTCTCAGAAAGTGACTGGTCAAATCACCTCAATTGAGCATGTCATTGATGTGAATACCCTTCAGAAAAGTGACTCGGATACTCTTCTTCTAAATGATATTGCGGTATGTAATCTGTCACTTAATAAATCAATTGCCATTGAGAGCTATGAGACCAACAAGGTCATGGGAAGTTTCATTATTATTGATCGTCATACCCATGCAACAGTGGGTTCAGGCATGATTAAGAAAGCCAATGAATCTCAAGGAAATAAAGGGCAAAAAGTGTACTCTGATTTTGAAAAAGACTTAAATGCGCTCGTTCGTAAACACTTTTCTGAATGGGGAACTCGTTCTATTAGTGAGGTACTTAAGTAATGTATATCGAAACAAGCAGACGATCCCTTGTAAAAGGGGTTACATGGAGGTTTATAGCAACAACGACAACCATTCTAATCGTCTATCTTTTTTTTGGACGGTTAGATTTAGCTCTGGCCGCGGGTTTGCTAGAGACAACAGCCAAAATCCTTCTCTACTACTTACATGAACGTGGTTGGCAAAAGATTAAATTTGGTAAAAAACGTATTGAGCCGTTTAACCTATGGATTATTGGTTTACCCTTAAGTGGTAAAAAAGTGATTGCTGATCGTGTTTTTGAAAAGTTAGAGCAGCAGCTACACATTCCTATTGAGAGAATAGAGAACCGTGAAGTTCGCCAGATCTTGCCAGAAATAGGCTATGAGCGTAATGATCGAATTATGCACATTAAACGTGTGGGTTATCTGATTAAAAAGCTACAACGTCACTCTGTTTCGACAATATCTTCTTTTGTATCGCCTTATCAGGAATCTAGAGATGCCGTAAATTCGATGACCGAAAACTATGTTGAAGTCTATATTAATACCCCTGCAGATCACTATAACCAGAGACAAACAGAGGGTTGTGTAGAAGAGACCGACAAGGAACAGTTACAGGATTTGGAACGTGTCAGACATGAGTATGACAAACCGATTAACCCTCATATTATTATTGAGGAAGACGAAAGTCTTGATGATGCAGTCAATCGCATTGTTAGCTACGTTAAGAAAAATTTAGTTCAATAAGTTCGTCTTTACTCCTCCCTCTTTTTACAGAGATGAATCGCCATAAAAACTGATTAACGATACAGTTTGTGATAAGTGCCCTCTTGCGCAATCAATTCATCATGACTGCCCGTTTCAATAATATGCCCATCTTCAAACACCAAAATACGATCGGCTTGTTTAATGGAACTTAATCGATGCGCGACAATCAAGGTGGTACGATTGGCTAAGAATGGCGCAAGATCGACATACAGTTGACGCTCAGTTTCCATATCAAGTGCGGAGGTTGCTTCATCCATAATGACTATTTTTGGATCTTGCAGAATCATTCGCGCAATGGCCAATCTTTGACGCTGACCACCAGATAATTTAATACCATTACGACCCACAACGCTTTCTAGACCCTCTTCCATAGCCCTCACCACATCATCTAACTGCGCCTGCCCCAATGCCTGCCAAAGAAGACCTTCTTCCATCTCCTGGCCCATCGTCAAGTTAAACCGAATGCTCTGATGGAACAAAACGGGATGTTGTAAAACCGTTGCTACATTTTGACGAATCATCGACTGGCCAATCTCATGCATGGACTCGCCGCCATAATAAACTTGTCCTTGCCGCGCCTCATAGAAGCCCAGTAATATTTGCACTAAGGTGGTTTTACCGCCACCGCTAGCCCCCACCAGTGCTAATTTCTCGCCAGGTTCAATGGTAAAATTTAAGTTATGCAGTACATCTTCGGACTTTCCTGGGTAACTGAAACAGACCTCTTTGACTTCAACGCCAATGGGCTTATCCTGGGTAAACGGATTTACATTACAGGGATGGACAGGCTCTTGGTTAAGATCCAAAACATCATTAATACGTTGCAACGCTCCACTGCCAGCACTAAAGCCATATTGAATCGTCAAAATTTCTTGAATCGGCCCCATCATGTACCAAAGGTAACCAAATACCGCAATCATCTGACCGATACTCAAGTCAGAAAACACCACCATCAACATCCCCGCACCCCGAAAAAGATCGAAACCGACTAGAAAAATCATAAACGAGAAACGACTCGCGGCATCACTTCTCCAGGTAAAGGCTTCAGATTTGGTCTTGATGGAGAAGGCGTTATCGCGAACTCTATCAAAGAAGTTTTTATCTTGATTGGCGACCCTTATCTGCTGTAGCGCATCTAGGGTTTCTGTTAAAGATTGTTGAAAGGCATCAACAGCCGTATTTTCGTCTTTCTTAAGGGTCTTAACCTTACGCCCCATGCGCATAGTGAAATACACCACGATCGGGTTCAAGAACAAAATAAACAACGCCAACTGCCAATTTAGCCATAGCAACACCAACGTGACACCCACCAAAGAAAATAGTGAAATAATCAGCTTACTGACAGTGGTCCCTAAAAAGGTATCAATGGTATTAACATCATTGAGCATGGTGGCTGAAACACTGCCGCTGCCCATGGTTTCGTATTGCGCCATCGAGACACCCTGAACACGGGCTAATAAATCTTTACGGATTTTAAAGGTGACGTTTTTGGCAATCACGGTAAATTGCTGCATCTGCCATACACCTAAACCTAAGCCAACTCCGCGCAAAATAATCGTGATAATAGTTATAACAGAGATGTAATAAACCGGACCATACCACTCTGACGAACCAAATAATTGCAGAAAAGCGACAATCGGACCTGGCTTATCCAATAAGACTTCATCCACCAAAAGAGGTAATAAAAGCGGTAAAGGCACCATGGCCAACATGGCAAAAAAGGCAATGATATGCGCTTTCACTAGCTCAGGCTTGTGCTGTTTAACCAATTCAAAGATACGACGCCAAGTATAAGAGCGCTCTGATGACGCAATGAGTTTGATCTTTTTCGGCTTTTCGTCAGAGATGGCTCTCATAGGGAGACTCTTTTATCAGTTGAGTTTAAATAAGCGATTGAAGTTTTCAGTGGTGGCTTTGGCAACCGCTTCAAAAGGTAGTTCTTTGAGTTTGGCAATCTCTTCCACCACATAACGAGTATAACCAGGTTGATTGGTTTTGCCTCGAAATGGCATAGGCGCTAAATAAGGTGAATCGGTTTCGACCAATATTTTATCTAGCGGTAAAGCGGTCGCCACGGCTTTAATTTCTTTAGCATTCTTAAAGGTGACAATGCCTGAGAATGAGATATAGAAACCGATCTTCATGGCACGTTCGGCCGTGGCTAAATCCTCTACAAAGCAGTGCATAATGCCACCGATTGTATCGGCGCCTTCAGATTCCAATATCGTCAAACAGTCCGGAGTGGAATGACGAGTGTGAATAATCAACGGTTTGTCCAGTTGCTTGGCAATGCGGATATGTTGTTTAAAACGATTGTGCTGCCACTCCATAGCGCCTTCAATCAGTGCATCCTCTTCAAAATGAAAGTAATCCAGACCCACTTCGCCAATGGCGATGACTTTAGGATGGGAAGCGGCTTTAATCAACTCTTCATCGCTGACAATCACCTCTTTATCTTCACAGGGATGGACACCAATGGCGGCATACACACAAGCGTATTTATCGGCCAATGCTAAGACTTCATCCCACTGTCCTGGATTAATCGCGACACAGAGAATGCGTTCAACCCCGAGTTCGACTGCCTTAGTTATGACATCATCGACGGTGCCCACTTTATCTTCTGGCAGAATATTAAGATGACAATGAGAATCAACAATCACGATAAGCTTCCTTTTTGTATTCTAGATTGAAACACCGATTGGAAAGGTTCGGCTATTTGCTGGACTTCGAGCCACTCTAAACAGAGGGTTTCTAAGACCAATTCTTTATTGGCATTTCCTAACCAGTTCTCCTTGGCTTGCAAAGTGGCTTGCTGGAAACGCAACCAGTTCTGTAACTGCAAGGCTTGTTCGGCCGAAAGTGACCAGGCCTGGTCACTTTCTTTTTCAGCCTGAGCGGCCGTGGTATAAGTCACCGAACGCACCGCTGAAACACTCCATTGATAGAAGTAATCAAACACCGTAATAGGCGTTGGCCATTTAAGCCATTCAGCGACGACTTGCGAGACGGACTTGCGCCCAGACTGTAGTTGTTTTAAACCGTCTTTCCACTGAGTATCCTCTTCAAACTTCGCCGCTTCAATCCATTGTAAAGCGTCCAGTGGCGCGCCCCAGTTTAAGCGCAAAGCACGTTTAATTAAGGCAATATCGACTTGAGGGGCTTTTTGATGCAACCACTCGATGGCATCAGGCAATAGTGGCGGTGTAAAACTGAGTTGCTGACATCGGCTTTTAATCGTCGCAGGTAATCGGCCAATTTCATGGGTCGTCAATAAAAACAGGGTATGTGCCGCAGGCTCTTCTAGGGTTTTCAATAAGGCATTGAAAGCCGATTGATTAAGGAACTCAACGCCCTCAATCCAGATGACTTTATAGCCGCCTTGATGTGAAGTTTCATTGAGTTTATTAATCAAGCCACGGACTTGATCTACCGCTATGTCTTTTTATCTTCCAGGCGTTTGAGGTGATAAAAATCTGGGTGTTGCTGACCTTTTAACAGATGACAGCCCTGGCAATGACCGCAAGCTTGCCCATTCAGGGGTTGAACACATAAAGTAGATGAAACAACAGCCTCCACAAATTGCTCAAGACCGATGCCTTTAGGGCCTGAAAGCAAGTAAGCGTGACCTAAGCGGTCTGACAATTGTAGCCATTGTGACCAATGAGGATTTAACCAAGGTACCAGGCCTGGTGAGTTGGCTTGTGACGACTCTTGCGCCATTGACGACCTGTCGACTTGGTTCATGCCAGCATCGCCTCCAGGCGTTGTGTAATAGCTTGCTGTACGTTGTCTAGTGACTGACTGGCATCCAATACTGTGTAACGGGATGGCGCCTGCTGTGCACGGGTTAAGTAAGCGCCGCGTACCTTTTCAAAGAATTCCTGTTTTTCGGTCTCAAAACGATCAATTTTCTGACCGGTTGCTTGGCTTCTGGCCGCAACACGTGCCATGCCGATTTCGACGGGCAGATCAAATACAAAGGTAGTATCAGGATGAAAACCTTGCTGTACCCACGCTTCAATCAAAGCAATGCGCTCAAACCCCATATCCCTGGCCGCGCCTTGATAGGCGTAAGAAGCATCGGTAAAACGATCCGAAATCACCCATTTACCCTCCGCTAAAGCAGGTTGGATTTTCTCTTGGATATGCTGAGCGCGTGCAGCAAACATCAATAATAACTCAGTGTCAGAATGCATTTCAGAAAAGTCATTATTCAATAGAATGCCACGAATAGCTTCGCCAATTTCTGTTCCACCCGGTTCACGGGTGACAATAACCTCAATGTCTTTAGAGGCTAGAAATTTTTGAATAAACAGTAGATTAGTCGACTTTCCACCGCCCTCAGTACCTTCTAAAGTAATAAATTGACCTTTCATTAAACTTCCTGTGTTTTTAGAACGATATGGACTTTAACCATTGACTTAGCGTTTGAGCAGATACTTATTCACGGCTCGATTGTGTTCAATCAAGTTGTTTGAAAAGTGATGCTCTCCACCGCCTTTGGCGACAAAATAAAGTGCCTTGGTTTTCTCGGGATGCATCACGGCATCAATCGCCTCTTTACTCGGCAAAGCGATTGGCGTCGGCGGTAAACCATTTATTTTATAGGTGTTATAAGCGGTTGTCTTCAATAAATCCCGTTTACGAATATTACCATCATAGCTTTGACCAATGCCATAGATAACCGTTGGATCCGTTTGTAAACGCATGCCTATTTTCATACGTTTAATAAAGACCCCAGCAATCTTAGGACGTTCGGCTGCAAAGCCAGTCTCTTTTTCGACAATAGAGGCCAGAATCAAGGCTTCATAAGGCGTCTTAACCGGCAAATTTTTATCACGTGTTGACCAGGCCTGGTCTAATTTGGTTTTCATAGATTGATAAGCGCGCAATACTATCTGCTTATCGCTATCACCTGATTGGTAGTAATAGGTTTCTGGTAGTAACCACCCCTCTACATTCGCATAAGGGTATTTGCTGTCTATTTTGCCTTCAATACCTAATAAGGCTTGCAGGCCAGCAATATCGCTGATATCCAACTCCTGTTTTATTTTGGGCAGGGAGTGAATCATCTGCAAATTTTCTTGGACAGTTTGCCCGGCAATCAAGGCGACTGGGTATAAAACCGCTTGACCTTCAATCAATTTATCAATCAGTGTATCAATAGACCATTGCGGATCTATCTCAATTTCGCCGGCTTTGAGCTGGGTATGCTTGCCTAAATACCGTAAATACCAGGAAAACAGTTTAGGCGAGTTTAACAAGGCTTGCTTATGCAACAGATGCGCAACTTTATTGGCCGAACTGCCAGGTTTAATTTCAATTATTTGCTTAGCGGTACTGCTGGCAATAGGGTGAGTGATAAAGTTATTCCACTGCCAGGCCAAGGCTCCTACGACGACAATACTGCCGACTATAAAGCCCATCAAAATAAGCCTCTTTAAAATTTTCATAACGCAGCACTCTTTGTTTCAAGCGACAAGCTCATAGCATTCTCTCTCTGCCAATTTGACCAGGCCTGGTGGATTTCTAACGTTTTAATAATGGAGTATTTCCTTTGATTAAAGAGATTCACTGGCATAATGCCACGCACGGCATTGGCTAAAAAGAGTTCATCAGCCTGTATCAAGTCCGTTATAAGCAAAGTGGATTCTTGCCAAACCAAGCCCAAACTATCGGCCAACTGGCTCAACTGATAACGGGTTGTACCTTCGACCCCACTCTCCGTTAACTGAGGCGTGATTAAGCGATTGTCTTTAATCAGAAAGAGATTGGACTGAGTACCGCCAATCACCTGCTGATAGGCATTTAACATAAGCCCTTCAGCCAAGCCTTTGCGGGCGATTTCAGAGCGTGCCAATACATTCTCCAATCGGTTTAAATGCTTTAAACCCGCGAGTTGTGGCTGAATACCACACAAAGTTTCACACAGCCCAAGCTCAATGGCTTGCGGTTTAGCAAAAATTGGCAAATGAGTTTCAGCCTCGCGCTCGATTTGGACGGGTGCAAGCGTGACTTGCAGAATCGTACTGATCAGCGGTGTTTCCGGCATTTGGTAACCGACTCCACCGACACCCCGCGTGAAGATAATCTTGACGACCTTGTTTGAGTCGATTGTACTTTTGGTATAGTTAAACACGGCAATCGCCTGCTTAACTTGGGTAAACAGCTCCTGCTCATCCATAACAGGAAATTGCAGACGACTGCCTGCTTGCTGCACTCTTCGCCAATGGCCAGGCCAGTTTAATAACTGATCTCCAGTCACCAACATCGTCGTGAAAAAGCCATCACCATACTGTAGACCACGATCACGCACCGACAGAGAGTCGATGAGCGAGCCATTAATAATGGTGGTTATTTCGGATGAATTCATATCAACGGTATTCACTCTAACGACTGTTTCCACTGATTAAGGCATTGACCAGACCTTTGGCTTTATGGCGCGTCTCAACCAATTCGCTTTCAGCTTCCGAATCGGCCACTATGCCAGCACCCGCTCTAAATTGTACCGTGGGCAGACCCTCTTTTTCAAATTGAAGCATRGTGCGTATCAGAATATTCAAAATCTAGGGAACCATCAGTCGTCGTGT
>VCMI01000068.1 GCA_006222135.1 Thiomicrorhabdus sp.
ACACGACGACTACTTACTAGTTGAATCTATGGCCCATAAAAAGATGAGATTGATTGAATATTTCAATAGACGTTATAGCGTGCATAAGGTATTGTAAGGTATAGGATTTTAACAAGATGTTACAATGCGTTAATTGAATTTAATACTTAGAAAAATCATGGCTTCTATTTCAGTTGCCCTTTTTTCTTACAAGTGTCCCGTCCTAAATTAAATTGCACTTATTATCCGAAATCGTGAGTTATTAATCATGTCTGATACACGCTAAGCCTATAATATAAGTCCTGTCCCATCCTTTAATCCAATTTAGGAAAATTATGCCTGAGAAAATATCGATTCTAGCCAGAAGTGCGACCTTGCGACAGTTGCAAGTATTTGAAAGTATTGCCAGGCACAATAGCTTTTCCAGAGCGGCAGAAGAGTTGCACCTGACGCAACCGACCGTCTCCATGCAGGTTAAAAAGTTGGTCGATATACTTGAGGCGCCCTTATTTGAACGAATTGGTCGAAAAGTCTATTTAACGGCCGTTGGTCAAGCTCTGTACGCTTCAGTGGGTGGTATCTTGGAGCAATTGTCTATTGCTGAGCAAAAAATCAACCACCTTAAGGGGTTCTCTGGTGGCAGTGTCAAGATGTCGGTAATTTCTACGGCACAATACTTTGTACCAAAAGTCATTCACGAATTTATGCAATCTTATCCAGACGTTACGGTTATTTTTCGAGTGGGTAATAAAGAGAATTTATTAGAAAGAATTGCGCAAAATAAAGACGATTTTTATTTGTTGGGGCAGCCACCGGAGGGCTTGAATGTTGAGTCTACGTTGTTGGCGGACAACCCTTTAGCGTTTGTGGCCAATAGTTCGAATCCTTTGGTGGGCAAAAAATTGCACATTGAAGACTTGGCAAGCGAGGCATTTTTAATGCGAGAGGTGGGCTCAGGTATTCGCTCCCAGGTTGAGAAGGTGTTTCAACAGTTAAGGTTCCAGCCACGTCTACAGATGGTGTTAGGGGGGAATGAAGTGATGCGTTTAGGTTTATTGCAAGGTTTGGGGGTGACGGTGACTGCGGTTTCAACGCTTATAAAAGAGATTGATGCCGGTGAAATCAGTATCTTAGATGTAGAAGGTTTTCCAATAAATAGACATTGGTATCTAGCTTATCCTAAAGGCAAGGTTTTATCGATTGCGGCAGAAGAGTTAATTAACTTATTAAAGTTAGAGGGTAAAAGTTTTAGTAAGCAGGTCTTTAATAAGTGATACATTCAAGTCGTAAGTGCAACAGTTTTAATTTCCCAGAACACCTCATTAGGTGTTCTGAATCCTAAACACTTTCTTGGGCGATTGTTGAGCTTATCAACAACCCAATCAATTTCTTCCTGAGTTACTTTATCGAAGTCTGTTCCTTTTGGAAAGAATCGTCTTAACAATCCATTGGTATTTTCATTGGTTCCACGCTCCCAAGAAGAGTAAGGGTGGGCAAAATAAAAATCTGTCCCAAGCTCTTTTGCCATCGTTTGGTATTGTGAAAACTCTTTGCCATTATCTGAAGTTAATGAATGAACAGGCCTGTTTAAAGCTCGTAATTGCTCAATGATGACAGCGCTAACAATGTCTGACTTTCTCGTGTTAACTTTAATGAAGCGAGCGATTCTAGATGTTCGATCAACCATTGATACTAAGTTAGCGCTTGATGGAACTCCAAAAACAGTATCTAACTCCCAATCTCCAAGTCGGACGCGCTCGTCAACAATAGAAGGCCTATCATCAATGCTTGGCGCTGTGCTGAACCTGCCTCGTGTCTCATAAATACCTGCACGCTTATGATATTTTTTCTTTCTACATAAATACTGGTGTAACAAACCTCCGCTTGATTTATCTTTGTAGATAAATTGGTAAATACGTTCATGACTTATTTTTATGTTGTGGCTTATCTTAATTCGACCACTCACTTGTTCAGGGCTCCAACGCTGCTTCAAGTAGTGAATAACAAGCTCCCAGCAGTCATGAGATATTCTTTTTTTTGCTTTACTTGACCGTCTTTCGACGGCTTGTGTATGTGCAAGCAACGGTCGCCAACCACGGGATTTAATATTGCGTTTGAGTTCACGGCTAATGGTCGATTTATGACGTTTTAACTCGTCTGCGATAGTCGTAATGCTATATCCGGCACGTTTGAGTCCGTAAATGTGATATCTTTCTTCTAAGGTCAGTTGATGATATGTGCTCATTGGGCAACACCTCTTTTGTGTAGGAACTTAAAAGGTAGCTTATCAACTGGCCTTTTTCAATTCCTATAGGTGTTGCACTTACTAGTTGAATCTATGGATTAAAATAAAGGTTCAAATCATTCTTATTCACAACCCTTAAGGGAGAATATACATGAATTACCAAAAATTATTACCCATCTGCATTATTGCATTCATGGTGAGCGGTACGGTTATCGTCAAAGCCGCTGAACCCAAACTCAAGGTTAATATTACTAAAGACATTGGCTCCATAGCAGTAAAACACAAGGGCAAGACTGTCACCATCCAGCGTAATCAAAATACCCAGAACAAAATAGTTGATGATTATGCTTTGACTTCAAGAGTGTGTCCGCCTTTTTGCGTGCAACCGATACAGCTGTTGCCGGGGGTCAATACGATTGGTGAAATGGAGATGCTAGGCTTTCTAAAACGTGTCGCAGAGGGCGACAAGAACCTATTGATCATTGATTCTAGAACGCCGGATTGGGTAGCTAAAGGCACTATTCCCAGCGCAACCAATATTCCTTGGACGCAACTTTATCGTGAAGCTTCTACCTACGAGCCTATTGTAGTTGAAAGTATTTTAATAGACCGTTTTGGGGCGACCCTTGAAGATAATATCTGGGATTTTTCTAAAGCCAAAGAGTTGGTCATGTTCTGCAATGGCGCTTGGTGTGGTCAATCACCGACCAATATCAAAACGCTTGTGAGTATGGGATATCCTGCCCATAAAATCCATTGGTATCGCGGTGGCATGCAGGCATGAAATTCATTGGGATTGACTACGGTTAAGTAATCAAACAACACAACCCACCAGGCCTGGTGGGTTTAAACTGACGAACTAAAGAAGCTAGGTTGCGGCAACTCACGCTTTACTGAGAACATCCAGTTGTAGGCGTTGCCGGTCATCAAACAATCGGCGACTGCCCATTTCTAATGCTATAAGGGTACCTAACCCTGTGGATGTAGCAATTAATAACATAATCATAATTTGATATTTAACTGCTTCCATGGGATCTGCACCGGCTAGAATTTGCCCAGTCATCATGCCCGGTAAAGAGATAATACCCGCCGCAACAAGCATATTAATGATTGGAATCATGGCTGAATGCAGACTTTGTTGTTTAATAAAACTAAGAGACTGTTTGGCGGTTTTACCTAAGGCTAACTGGGCTTCTATTTTAGCTTTCATCTGCACCGCATTTCGCGTTAATGAATCCAATCCTAACCCAATCGCAGTCATACTGTTCCCCAATAACATTCCCAACAGGGGAATCGCATACTGCGCTTGATACCATGGGTCTGGTTGAATCACGAGCGTGAGGACTCCAATCAATAGTAGCAAAGCTGTAAAAGAGAGCGATAAAAAACCAATCATCAGGCCGTGCAAACGTTTAAAGCGGTATTGTTGTCGTTTGGTGATTTCATAGCCAGCGGCCGAAAGCATCACCACACCGACTAAGACAATCCATAGTGGATTTTCTGAGTAAAACACCCAGCTTAACCAGACACCCATCAGCAGAAGTTGCAATACCATTCTAATGCTCGCCCACCAAAACTGCTTCACTTGGCTAAAGCCATTTAGCCACAATAAAACCCCTAATAAGAAGACTAAAAAAGAGAGGGTCAATAAATCCCAATAACTAATTAATATCATTATTTATACGCCTCATTAGCAGCAAACACCAACTGACACTCAGGGCAACCAATCCGTTGTTGTTGATCTGCATCGTGACTAATCCATAAGGCCGAGGCTTGGTTTTTGGCGATATAGCCGACCACTAAGGCCTCTACTAATAAGACACTTTCGGGGTCTAAATTGGCGGTAATTTCATCGAGCAATAGCACTTTGGGTTGATATTGCAATCCGCGCAATAACGCTAAGCGCTGCTTCTCTCCCGAAGAAAGGTTATCTGGATTTTGTTGCAGAATCTCGACTTTCAAGTCGAGTGAATTAAGTAACTCTGCATCAGGTTGGGTTTCAAAATGAAGGCTAACTTTATCGCTCCACCAAGCCGTTTCTGCTGAAAAGTACATCACTTGAACACGCCATTTCTCAGGACATATTTGGGTTTGTATTTGACCCAACAAACTGACCTGACCCGTGTGCTCAATTAAATCCGCAACCGCTCTTAAGAACTGAGACTTGCCTGTGCCAGAAGGCCCTGAAAGCATCCAAACTTGTTGATTTACAACCGTCAAATCAATGGGTAAAGGCATGCCCTCTGCTTGAACACTTTGAACCTCTAAGATGGCAAGGCCTGGTTCCGTCTTATCCACCTCTAAATCGCTGTGCGTAGTGTTAATGGGCATTTGCTAGCCTTTCTTCTCTAAATTGGCATAGGCCGTCACCAACCATTTAGAGCCGGCATTTTTAAAATTAACATTGATACGGGCATGGTCTCCATTGCCTTCGGTACCGACCACTGTGCCTTCACCAAACTTTTGATGAAAGACGCGTTCACCTGGGCTGAAACCGGTTTCATTTTCTGCAGCCAGTGCGGCCTTTAAGCTGGCATTCATACCGGAGTCATAACCGCCACCAATGGTTGGTCTTACCGTTCCGGAAAGACGGACAAAATCAACACAGTCGCTTGGAATTTCTTTAATGAACCGTGAAGGCATTGGGTAAATTTCTGTGCCGTGAAGACGGCGATGATTTGCAAAGGTAATGATTAACTGTTTTTCAGCTCGCGTCACGCCAACATAGGCCAAGCGACGCTCTTCTTCTAAACTGGCAGGATCATCAAACGAACGTTGCGATGGGAACAAGCCCTCTTCGACGCCAATCATAAACACCAATGGAAACTCAAGCCCTTTGGCGGCATGAATAGTCATTAATTGCACCGCTGACTCCCATTCATCGGCTTGTCGTTCGCCAGCTTCTAATGCGGCTTGCGCCAAGAAATCAGCCAATGGATTGTCATATTGCGGATTTTGTAACAGAGTGCCATCTTGTTGCGCAATAGCATCAACGCCATCGGCTATCACTTGGCTTTCTGTGGGTAAGCCTTCAGCAGTGGCTTGTGACTGCGTTTGTTTAAACTGGCCTGCGGCATTGATCAACTCATCAATGTTTTCAAGACGGCCTTTACCTTGCTCTGAACTGTCTTTTTCAAAATGGGCTTGCAGACCCGAGCGTGATACTACCTTTAACATCTGCTCTTCTAAAGAGAGACCTAAAGTGGCTTCCGTTAAACTTTCAATAAGCCCCAAGAAGTTGGCGATCGAAGTTTTAGCGCGTGGGGTCAAACCCTGTTCAACCAATTGCTCGGCGGCTTGCCACAATGGAATTTGATTATGTTTGGCGACTTCTCGAATACTCTCGGCCGTTTTTTGCCCTATCCCGCGTGGCGGATGGTTATAGGCGCGTTCAAAAGCCGCATCATCATCACGATTCATCAATAAACGGAGATAACTCAATATATCTCTGATTTCCGCACGATCATAAAAGCGTAAGCCGCCATAAACGCGATAGGGAATTTGTGCCTGCATTAAAGCTTGCTCCATGACGCGTGACTGAGCATTGGAGCGATATAAAACCGCCGCTTCATTACGCGCACCGCCCTGTTCACACCAAGCCTCAATCTGGCCACAGACATAACGTGCTTCATCGTATTCATTAAAGGCTTCATAGATTTTAATCAACTCGCCATCTTCACCATCAGACCATAATTGCTTGCCCATGCGGGTAGTATTATGGGCAATCAAGGCATTAGCGGCTTTTAGAATCGTGCCGGTAGAACGATAGTTTTGCTCTAGACGAACCGTTTTGACATTAGCAAAATCTTCTTCAAATTGGCGAATATTTTCGACCTTAGCACCACGCCAACCATAGATAGACTGATCATCATCACCGACCACAAACAACTTACCTGATCCGCCGGCTAAAATGCGCAACCAGGCATACTGCAAGCTATTGGTATCTTGAAACTCATCAACCAAAATATGTTGATAACGCGCTTGATAATGCGCTAATACTTGCGGATTTTTTAACCACAACTCATGCGCTCTTAACAGTAATTCGGCAAAATCCACCAGGCCAGAGCGCTTACACTGCTCTTCATAAGCTTTATAAACTTCGACCATCTTACCGACGAAAGGGTTATGACCTATATCAATATGATGTGGACGTCGGCCTTCCTCTTTCTCGCCGTTAATAAAGGCTTGAATTTGCTTGTGTGGCCACTGGCTCTCATCGAGTTCCATCGCTTTCAATAGACGCTTAATGACACGTTTTTGATCATCAGAATCTAAAATCTGAAAACTTTGCGGCAAACCCACTTCTTGATAATGTTGACGCAGTAGTCGATAAGCAATGCCATGGAAAGTTCCCATGGTCAAGCCGCCCGCCTGTTGACCTATCAAGGATTCAATACGACCACGCATTTCACTCGACGCCTTATTGGTAAAGGTGACGGCGAGTACATTGTAAGGTGAGAACCCCATGACCTGGGTTAACCAGGCAATACGATGCACCAGAACACGTGTTTTACCACTGCCTGCCCCCGCCAAAATTAGGGCGTGCGTATTCTCGGCGGTAATAGCCTCGCGTTGCGCGTCGTTTAAATCATTTAATATATAAGAGATATCCATGGGGTTCCAAAACGGTTCAATGTATTCAGTGCTATTGTTAGCATAAGTAAGAGTCGGTAAGCTTAAGTTAAGCTTTATGAGCTGCAGATTTTATCGCAATTTAAGGCCACTAACCTGACCTTCTGGAATGGATTATGCAATTCAGACGGTTTTACCGCTTCTCAGCACAACAAAAACTGTTTTCAGGTAAAAAATATAACCAAATCGATAAATTTTCCTAGTTTTCCATACTCTAAAAATTAAATAGTGGCCTTGTTTAAATAATAAACCTTGCACATGTCCGCCCGGACATGTAATAATTGCAAATATTCAAAATTCATTGATTCAATTGAATGGCTTTAAAATCTAAAGATTACCAGTCTATTCATCATCAGAACAATCCCTAACCGAATCTCAACCGTCCTATTTCCACGCTTTAAACACATCGTGCAAATTAAGTATGGGTGCATTCTTTAGGCGTATAAACAACTAGAAACACAGAAAATTTCAGGAGCAATTATGATCTCAACAAGTGACGCTAATTTCGAAACAGAAGTTCTACAATCAGATGTCCCAGTCCTAGTCGACTTTTGGGCTGAATGGTGTGGACCTTGTAAAATGATTGCCCCAATCTTAGACGATGCGGCAACCGAATACGCCGGTAAAGTAAAAATTGCCAAGCTAAACATTGATGAAAACCCTGCAACTCCGCCTAAATATGGTGTTCGTGGAATTCCTACATTAATGCTATTCAAAAATGGTGAAGTCGATGCAACCCACGTAGGTGCTCTTTCTAAATCACAATTGAATACATTTTTAGACGGCAACCTTTAAGTTGCTCCCCCTAAGCCATCAATGGTGGCTTAGGGGAATGACCGTCCATCCTTTCGAAATTCTTACGAATCCAAAATCATTTAGACACGCTCTGTTAAAAGAGAGTGGCCCTAAACTAAAGATCCTTAAACCAATCCTACAGATACCCAAAAAACTATGCATTTATTAGACTTAAAAAAACAATCCGCCGCATCTCTACTAGATTTAGCAGCCACTATGGGGCTCGATAACCTAGCTCGTTTACGCAAACAAGATATGATTTTTGCTATTTTAAAAGCGCACTCGAAAAAGGGTGAGGATATCTTTGGTGAAGGTGCATTAGAAATTCTGCCCGATGGCTTTGGCTTCTTACGCTCTGCCGATGGCTCTTATTTAGCAGGACCGGATGATCTTTATGTCTCTCCTAGCCAAATCCGTCGTTTTGGATTGCGCAAAGGTGACACCATTCAAGGCAAGATCCGCCCACCGAAAGATGGCGAGCGTTATTTTGCATTGTTAAAAGTTGAAACCATCAACTATGAAGATCCTGTTGTTGCCAGTAAGAAAATTGCTTTTGAAAACTTAACACCGCTACACCCTACTGAACGCCTAACCATGGAAATCGGTAATGGTAGTACAGAAGACATCGCACCGCGTATTATCGATATCGCAGCACCGTTCGGTAAAGGTCAACGTGGATTGATTGTGGCGCCGCCAAAATCAGGTAAAACGGTTATTTTGCAGCAGATGGCACAATCTATCGCTGAGAATCATCCCGATGCTTATTTGATTGTCTTATTGATTGATGAGCGTCCGGAAGAAGTAACCGAAATGCAACGTACCGTTAAAGGTGAAGTTATTTCTTCTACCTTTGATGAGCCTGCAACTCGCCACGTGCAAGTAGCTGAAATGGTGATTGAGAAAGCTAAGCGCTTAGTCGAGCATAAGACAGATGTTATTATTCTGTTAGACTCCATTACTCGTTTAGCGCGTGCTTATAATACGGTCGTACCTTCTTCAGGGAAGATCTTAACCGGTGGTGTGGATGCCAATGCATTACACCGTCCAAAGCGTTTCTTTGGTGCGGCACGTAACATCGAAGAGGGTGGTTCTTTAACCATTATCGCGACGGCCTTGGTTGAAACTGGCTCTAAGATGGATGAAGTTATCTTTGAAGAATTCAAAGGGACCGGTAATATGGAACTTCACCTTTCTCGTAATATTGCAGAAAAACGCGTCTTCCCTGCGATCAACATCACTAAGTCAGGTACTCGTAAAGAGGAACTATTGACGACATCAGATGAACTGCAAAATATTTGGATTCTGCGTCGTTTCTTACAAACGTTAAATGAAATCGATGCGATTGAAACTTTAATTGATCAAATGAAAGTTTCTAAAACGAACGCCGTCTTATTTGAATCCATGAAACGTTAAAACTTCCGTTTAAAGACCACTAAAGGTCTTTGAGCATTAACAGGTAGGAGATTATTTCAATAAGCTCCTACTTTTAGAATCACCTTAATCACAAAAGAACTTGCATTTACTATTTTTATCAATATAATGCCTTTCTTTTACAGAATTAACTAATTAATTGGACCGTCATTATGCAACCAGACATTCATCCAGAGTATAAAGATGTAGTTTTCCAGGATATTTCAACTGGCGAAACTTTCATTACTCGTTCTACCATTGAAAAAACTTCAGGCGAAACTATCACTCTAGACGGTAACGATTACCCACTAGTACGTGTAGAAGTTTCTAGCGCATCTCACCCTTTCTATACTGGTAAGCAAACGCTTGTCGATACTGAAGGTCGTGTTGAGAAGTTCAAGCAGAAATACGGTCGTCGTTAATAGCTTATTTAAGAGAAATCTTAAAGACTCTATTCAAAAGCGCTACTGACATCTTGTCGTTAGCGCTTTTTTTATGCCCGTCATTTAGACAAGCTAAGCGACTTCTGCCTAGCATAACAGCGGCTTGAATGGCTGTAAATTTGTGCCTAATAGAACAAACGCATTGTATTCCTCTCAAAAGCCATTAAAATCAGAACTATGTTTAAACTTACGCTCTCAACCCTACTCTTAATCAGCTCAAGCTTACTCTCCTGGTCGACTTTCGCCGCCGAGGATGCCTGCGCGGCTGAAAAAATCGATCTATGGACCAAAGCCACTTACGCAACCAATGGTAGCAACCTGATTATTCAGGGCAAACGAGTCGGCTTAAACGGCATCCACGCACCTCAAATTGAGCGTAAGCAGAAGTTCCACACGCCTGGCGAACCTCTGGCCAAGGAAGCGCAAACCTTTCTTAATAAACTCCTCGCGAACAATGACCTAGAGGTGGGTGTGGAATACGACACGACTAAAGTGGATAAGTTTGGTCGTCAATTAGTGCACCTCTTTTTGAAGGATGGCACCAATATTCAACAAAAGATTCTGGAAAGTGGCTTTGGTATCACCAGCATCAAAAATGGCAATATCAAGCATCTGGAGTGTTACTTTGAAGCTGAGAAAAAAGCACGCCAGGGAGGTTTTCAACTTTGGGATTATCTTGCCAAGAATCCAGAGTCGCATTTTCCGCTCGTCAAAAGCAGTGAGCTTACCTCTTTAGACGAAGGCTTTCGCATTATTCAGGGGAAAGTCTTAAAGGTTGAGAAAAGCTCTACCAACTACATCGTTAATATGGACACCACTGGCATTCGCATTCCAGAAAGATATTGGGACCTGTTTGATTACAATGAAATCAAAAAACTCAAAGGCCAAACCATCGAAGCACGTGGCCAAGCTTATCTTTATCAAGGCGTCATGTTTATGATTATCTACCATCCTTTCTCAATCGATAAATTGAATCCAGCCACCCAATAGTCAGATTAAAAGCGCCTTAAAGCCTCTTGATACTGACCGCAAACCATTGAAACTTACTTAATAATGACCAGGCCTGGTCATTTTAGTTTTCGCACGACCTACTTTCCGCTAGAATAGTCTCTTTCTTTGATTCAGATAAAGGGCATTCCCATGGCAGAGCTACAAAACGACCGTTTATTACGTGCACTTCTTAGAGAAGAAGTTGACCGCACGCCTGTTTGGATGATGCGTCAAGCAGGACGTTATCTTCCAGAGTACCGCGCAACCCGTCAAGTAGCCGGTTCTTTTATGCAGTTATGTCGCAATAAAGAACTTGCCTGTGAAGTAACACTGCAACCTTTAGAGCGTTTCCCATTAGATGCGGCGATTTTATTCTCTGACATCCTAACGATTCCAGATGCGATGGGTTTAGGGTTAACATTTGAAACTGGCGAAGGTCCAAAAATTGGTAATCCTGTTCGCACTATGGCAGATGCTAAGAAGTTGTTTGTGCCTGATATGGCCTCCGATTTAGGGTATGTAATGGATGCCGTTAGTACTATCCGCAAAGAGCTAAACGGTAGCGTGCCTTTAATCGGTTTCTCTGGAAGTCCTTGGACGCTAGCCACTTACATGGTTGAAGGTGGTTCGAGTAAGACTTTCTCTAAAATCAAAGCAATGATGTTTGACCAACCCGCTACGCTACATCACATTTTAGACGTGTTAGCCGATTCTGTTATAGCTTACCTAAATGCACAAATTCAGTCTGGTGCACAAGCGGTACAAATCTTTGACACTTGGGGCGGAGTCTTAACACCACGTGACTATAACGAGTTCTCTTTACGTTATATGCATAAGATTGTAGATGGTCTGATACGTGACTATGATGGCCGTAAAGTACCGGTTATTCTATACACTAAAGGTGGTGGATCGTGGTTAGAAGCAATGGCGGACACTGGCGCTGATGCTTTAGGTCTTGACTGGACAATCAACATTGATGAAGCGCGTGCGCGTGTGGGTGACAGAGTTGCACTACAGGGTAATATGGATCCTTGTATGCTATATGCTTCTCCAGACCGTATTCGCCAAGAAGTGGCTTCCATTCTAGAGCAGTATGGGCACGGTACAGGCCATATCTTTAATTTAGGCCATGGTATTCACCCAGAGATCAATCCAGACCATGCTGGTGCCTTTATCACTGCGGTAACCGAGTTAAGCGGTCAATATCACAAGTAGTCTTTATTGATTTTTAAAATCGACTTACAAAAAAGCCCGCGAATGAAGCGGGCTTTTTGCTTTAGAACCCTGAGTTATTAAACAGACTTCTAGGGTTGAGAGCATTTATGCTAAAGAGCTAAGACCCCTTTGTGCAAATAATGCAGACTTATCGTCTATATCGCTTTAAATTCATCAGGCATTTCGACATCTTCGTCATTAAATAGATACTTTTGCATCTCTTCTGCTAAGAATGTACGAGCCTTTGGATCTAAACTTGAAAGACGGTATTCATTAATCAAAATTGTTTGTTGGGCTAACCACTGTTTCCATGCTTCTTTAGAGACGTTGTCAAAGATTTTCTGACCGAGTTCTCCTGGAAAGGGTAAAAAATCTAAACCATCTAACTCTTCACCCATCTTGACGCACTTTACTTTTCTAGACATTTTATTTCTCCATAAGAGTCATTATTTTACTAATTGGAGCGGGCACTCCGAAACTCACTTCAGCCTGACATAACTGCTGTTTGTGAACCCACTCACCTTCAAATTGCATACTGTTTTCACGAACACCTTGATACATCACTGGATGAATATCC
This sequence comes from Thiomicrorhabdus sp., assembly GCA_006222135.1. Lineage (GTDB taxonomy): Bacteria > Pseudomonadota > Gammaproteobacteria > Thiomicrospirales > Thiomicrospiraceae > Thiomicrorhabdus. The sequence continues at coordinate 12,287 of VCMI01000068.1, forward strand.
AAATGATAATGGCTAAACGTATGACGGAATACTTCCCATTCTACCAAACTCTGAGCAGACTCTGTTTCTGTTTCCGACCTTTTCACATCCGCCTGACAACTTTGCAAGCAACTATACTCAGGAAAACTCCATAAACCACCCCAAATCCCTTTCTGTGGTCGCTGCTGCAATAACACCTGACCTTGCTGATTCTCTAGAATCAAAAAGTAAGATTTTTTAACGGGCTTGATTTTCTTGGGCTTAGAAAAAGGAAACTCCATGACTCTATCCTGCTGTCGCGCCTCACAGGATTCAGCCACTGGGCATTTTCCACATTGCGGCTTTGAACGCGTACACAAGGTCGCGCCTAAATCCATAATCGCTTGAGTGTAATCATTAAAACGCAGATCAGGCGTTAACTGATCAGCAACCGACCATAGCTTTTGCTCATTATTCTTTTCACCCGGCCAACCTTCTAAAGCTAGGTAGCGACTTAACACACGCTTTACATTGCCATCTAAAATAGCCTGACGCTGTCCAAGCGAGATGGATAAGATGGCTCCGGCCGTAGAACGACCGATTCCAGGCAGAGATAAGATCTCATCAAAGGTGACGGGGAATTCGCCCTCAAATTCATCACGGATCATCACGGCCGCCTTGTGCAAATTTCGCCCCCTGGCGTAATAACCCAATCCAGCCCAATGCCCTAATACTTCATCCTGAGTTGCAATTGCCAAGAGCTGCAACGTTGGAAAACTCTGCATAAAACGTTCAAAGTAGGGAATCACCGTTTTCACTTGGGTTTGTTGCAACATAATCTCAGAAACCCAAACTCGGTAAGGCGTTATATTATGCTGCCAAGGCAGATCATGGCGACCATATTGGTCAAACCAAGCCAGTAATTTCGGGGAAAATGTGGATAAATTTAGAGCGGAGCTATCAGACATTTTTGATGACATAGGGAGGTTTCTTTTGGTAAAATTTTGTCGCTTAAAGGCACTGAGAATTACGGTATACTATACCGATTATTTTAAACGTAACCAATTCAGATTTCACTATGACTCAAATAGCCTTAGTCGTCGTGT
>VCMI01000203.1 GCA_006222135.1 Thiomicrorhabdus sp.
ACGACATCTAAACTCAAAAAGTTGCATTATACCTGATGATATTTGCACTATAAAACCAACTGTGAAGCCAGCAGAACTCGACACTAGTACAACAATGGATTATTTTAACTTCAAAAAGCCAACGGACAAGCGTAGTCTTCCTAGAACATACAGAACTAGGCCAGATCCGTTTGAGAACGTTTGGAGTGAGATACAACTGAAGCTAGAGTTGCAGCCAGAAAGTTATGCACGAGAAATAATTGAGTGGTTATCTGTCAAATACCCTGGCAAGTATTCAAAAGGCCAAATCCGGACTTTACAGCGAAGAATTCATGAATGGCGATTGCGTAGCAAGGGCTATGAGAAAAGAATGGGTGAGTTAATGATTTAGGTTAAGTCTGTTAGTGCTTTGTTTTCATAGTTTACTTTTTAATGAGGCAATACGGGAGGACAAGTTAATTGTCGCCTAACACCCAGTTATGATTCTCTTCGGCCAACACTATTTTTTCGATGGTTTCTTGAGCCTCGGTCTCTGAGAGCGCTTGTAACATTAGAGCAACTGAACTATCTTTATCTATTGATTCTAGATAGATTGCACGTAATACAACGTCACTTGTTCTAGGGATATTGGTTTCACCTTTTTCCCATCTAGCAACCGTTTGACCGTCTACATCAAGAATACCACCCAGAACCTTTTGAGACAGGTTAAGCTCCGTTCTCAAAAACCTAAACTCCTTTGGAGACAAAGCTATACTTTGCTCTACAAGCAATTCGCCAATGGCAACATGTAATTCATCAATAGAGTCAATACTGATATACGACTCACCATCTAAATCACTTTTGTCATAACCATTCTGTAGATAGATATTATCTAGCCCACATTCAGTATAGTGATACATGACTTCTCTCCTTCATTAATTCTACATTCATTATTTAATAATCACTGTCACTACATAAGCCTCTGGGTCTGTCTCAGAGTTATGCAAATCTATAACGACCTCTATTAGCTCACCACTAGCAAAACCTTGAAGATTAAATTTATAGCTTCCTCTTGGTGTCTGGCAAGGCCGTTCAGTAAATCGACTTCTAGGGCATTTCAAGACTTGAAAAATCTGCCTTATATTAACCCCTCTTTCCCGCATTCGCTCTTTGCAATACTGTCTAAGCCTGATGCTATGACTATGATTAGTTGCTAAGTCTTGAATGATTTTTTTGCAGACTTATCCTGTAAAGGAAATTCTACTATCTTTAATTTTTCGCTCACTAACCACCAGCCTATCAATTTGATACCTATCATTCTGATACACCAAGTATGGAATGTCAACTCTAAACAAGAAAGTTGAGCCTAAAACTGCTATTTACCATTACCTTGTACCGTTCGTACCGTAACGAAAATAGAAATGGTATAGGCTACAGCCCTTTTTTATAAGGTTTGTACTGCCTGTAACATTTATACCGCTAAAAATAACTTATACTTACTATGTCACACGCTCTTTATGAATAGGAATAACATCCGCACCGGCTCTTAACCCGCCTAAATGATCACTCCAGTTACCCGCTTTTCTGTAAGCTTGCACGAGACAAATAATACTAGTTAATAGTTGGCAATACGCTAAGCTGTTGATTTTACTTAATGACAGGCATAAAAAAGCCCGCGTAAGCAGGCTTAATTATTAAATGTGGCTCCCGATTCAGGACTAATAACAGAGTACGCCCCCATCCTGAATGGTACACAACACCCTTTAAAATCAACAACCTTTGTATCTAGAAGTCCATAGTGATCCGTTGCAATCCTATTATTTTTACAGTACCATTTACAGTACTGTACTTATACGGGCTGTAACCATGAAGCGTAAATTAACTGATAGAGCAGTAAAAACATTAAAGACTAAAGAAAAGCCCTACCGATCACCTGACGGTGGAAACCTTTATCTGCTAGTTAAACCCAATGGCTCAAAACTATGGCGCTATGATTGTGCAATACATGGCAACAGAATCACTTTATCGTTTGGAGAATATCCATCTGTGACGCTAGCCGAAGCAAGGGAGCTTCATGGCGTGGCTATTAAGAATATTGCCAAAGGTATTGATCCGCGCACAAACAACACGGACGACCCACTCGATAACCCTTTTAGTTTTTTTGCTAAAGACACCATTAACCGCCAACAGTTAACAGAGCGAACCGCCCTTAAAAAAATTCAAACGATGGATAAATATCTATTTAAGGTTTTGGACACTATCCCCTTAAAAGACATAACAGCCATACACCTGCTTAATCTTATTCAGCCTGTCGCTGATGCAGGGAAAAAAGAAACCGCCAAAAGACTGGCCACCTATTGCAGCCAAACATTCATCACCTTGATGCGTATGCAATTAATTACAAACAACCCCGCCGAAAGTATTAGCAAGCTACTCCCCAAGCTTGACGAACCGATAAACTTTATCCATATAACCGATATAAACGACTTCACAGCCTTAATTAAAGGTGCTGATACCTATGGAGGTGATTTTGCAGTTAGAGCTGCCTTACAGCTAATGCCGCTCGTTTTCCTTAGACCAAAAAACATACGATTCTTGAAGTGGGAACATATCGACTTTGAGAAAAAGTTAATAACTTATCCAGCCGAAGAAATGAAGATGACAAGAGCGCATAAGGTTCCACTTTCAGAGCAAGCCATTCAAATCATTGAGTCAATGAAGCCCATCACAGGCGCACAAGAGTTGGTTTTTAGCACAGCAATCGGCAAAGGCAAGCAGATGAGCGAGAACACTTTGAATGTGGCTATAGCTAGAATAAAGCACCCCGCTACTGGTGAGAAGCTAGGTAAAGGCTTCATGACCTCTCACGGCTTTAGACATTCAGCCAGTACCTTTTTAAATGAATTGCGCTTTGATGCCGATGCAATAGAGATACAGCTTGCACACCTGGACAAAGACCGCATAAGACGAACTTATAATAAAGCTGAACTATTAACCGAGCGTACATTGATGATGCAATCATGGGCTGATTACCTGGATGGATTAAAACGTGGTGGCGATGTTGTGCCGATCCATAAATACAAAAGTTAATCGCTTCGATACTTACAACTCTACACCGTGCCATTTCACCAGTCGTTTATTCTCCAGACCCCGCAACAAGATTGGCGAAGGAGTTACTAACACACTTTCCATTCATGCGATTCATGCTATTCAGCACATTAAAAAAATGATATTTAAGCATCAATAAAGGGATGTTTAGGGTATTAAAACTAAATTTAGTAGTGCATTTTGGTAATGAAATTAGGGGATTATGGGCTAGATTTGATGTATTTCTGCATTGAATCGAAAATAAATAGAAATAATTTTCTATAAAAAATTGTAACTATTGGAATTAGCTTAACGCATTGATATTACTAGGTTTGACTAGGTTTGACTCTATAGCTTTTCGACTATATGAAGTGTCAAAAAAGCGCAATAGGTGCAGATGTTGTAGTGCCTTAAATACTAAAGGTGTTCATACAGAATAAAAAAAGCTAGAATTAAAATGTGAACAAAAAAGCCCCAATAAACGTTGACGCGCTCATTGGGGCTTGAGTCCATACAACCTGAAACAGGTAGAAGGGATAGTATTTTTGAAAGTGGATTTCTTAGTTTCCTACGTTCAATTGCATTATTACACAGATAGCTTACAAAGCAATATGTAAATCAGAAAAGAAGTAAAGAAGTAGCTACCTTCCCCCCTGTTTCAATCACTTTAATTTTCCAAATAAGGAAAAGGCATGATTGTAACTCTAAAAAACCCGCTCGAATATGAGCAGTTAATCAAACTTCCGCAAGTAATGACAATTACTTCTCGTGGTAAATCCTCTATATATCAAGGCATTCGTGATGGTAACTTTCCGGCACCAGTCAAACTCTCTGAGCGTTCAGTAAGCTGGAAACTTTCAGATATTAACGACTGGATTAGTTCTCTTCAAAAAACTAGCGAGATGTAGAAATGAAAAAACCACACTCACTAAGAGAAAGAACGACTGGAACTAGCACATTCAGCCATACCAGTGATGGCGTTTATACGCCTAAGAACAAACGATTTGAAATATTTACGGCGGGGATATAGAAATGAATAACTTAACTACTTTAAAGAATGGCGTACCTTTTACGGATTCACGCAAAGTTGCATCCTCCTTGGGCGTTAAACACGCAAAAGTTATGGAGATGATTGACAGATTGCTATTAGATTTCCCTGATTTAAGGGTTCCGCCACAGAACCCTGAAACTTTTGGATTTAATGAAGTCTTTCAATCATATTATCCTGAATATAACGGCCAATCATTCTTAGCCTATCTAATGAATGAACCAGCTTTTACCTTGCTGTTGCCACGATTCAAATCTCAACGCGCAAAGAAGGCTCAGAGAGCTTTTAACAAATCCTTTTACCAAATGAAAGAAGCGCTCCTCCGTACAAAGATGAATGTTGATAACCTCCTCTTTCAACAGCTAAGAGTTGAGAGTAAAACCGTTCGGCGCGACCTTACAGACACTTTGAAAGAGTTTGCGGAATACTCGAAAGAACAAGGTAGCAAAGGAAGTGCCTACATTTACAGCAACACTACCAAATCCATTAATAAAAGTATCGGCATACATTCAACTGATGCCCCGATAGTTAGGGATTCATTAACGACCGAGAAGATACAGCAACTTGAAGCCTTAGAGGAAAGCGTTGCAAACTGTATTGCTAAGGGAATGGAATCAGGTATCGACTATAAGCTTATCAAAGAAACGGTTAAGCGCACGATTGATAATGATGCAGTAGGAAGCTACCACCACAGTAGAGCCACCACGCTCGATCAATCCTAACTTAAGAAATAAATAGCGGCCCATCGAATCAGGTGGGTTTTTTATTCTATTTAGGAGTGATTATGGGACAGGCATTATTAGCCGTGCATGATTACGGCAATGCAACACATCAAAACATTACAGAAACGAGCTGTTCATGGCATCGGGTAGAAGTCGAAACCGAGTGCAAAATTATTGATTTTAAACGTGACGGTTTATCGATATTTGGGCGTTACGGTTTATCGACAACGCTTTATCGATGCGATATCTCACCCCCAACCCCCGTGGTAAAGGATATATTCACAATAAAGAATGATATAAGGACGCGGTTATTAATAGTATCTGCTACCTACAGGAGCCCTACTGATGGTAGAAAGGAAAGGTTAGAGATTGAGGTCATTGAGAACAACACGACTTCTAAAAAACATACGAGAAAGCCAAAGCGCACAAGAGGTAGAAAGAAAGTGGTTTACTCGACACACTTCAACAATAATGGTGAATGGTTGGAAGTAAACGCAGATGAAAATATGGGGTATTATCCAGAGATGATGAGTCGCTTTGTTGGACAGTTTGATGCTGCACTATCAATCCATAAGCGATTATTTGTTGTCAGATTTGATTTGCATCAGAAAGACCATTACACAAATGACAGTAAGATGCTAACCGACTTCTTTGAACGCTTCAAAAGAAGGCTTGAAAGTCATTATAACGGGCTTCACTCAATTGGCTATGTATGGGCAAGAGAGCATGAAAAAGCAAAGGCACAACATTACCACTGCGCACTCTTTCTTGATTTCGACATAGTGTGCAAATCCAAAGTGACTGGGGATAAGGCACGCGAATCGTGGGAGAAGCTAAGACCTGGTAACACAGTCCACTTGGTATCGGAAACGTATCGCGTAGATTCTCCGCTATCTAGGGCAATGGCGATTAAACGCATAAGCTATTTAGCCAAAGAGCGTGGCAAGGGACACAGGCCATCACAAAGCAAAGATTCCAACGCTTCACGGCTAAAGTTAAGGATTTAATTAAAAACAGCTGGACGTTATGCAATCCATCATGGATACCGAGCAAGGTTAAATCTATTTTGGCTAAAGCATCAATGTCTAGCGGACAGATAGACAGGCCCAAATTTGAGTATGTTAATTTCATGAATGACTAATCGACAGCAAGCCAACGATTAGTTAGACCAAGCTAGACTTTCAATGCTAACAAACCTCATCAGTAGAGCCTTACATTGAGCATGCAAAAACATGCAAGCATAATCACTAAATCAACAACTATCATTGATGAAAACTTCAACTTATTATCCTGTTAAGTTCAGCTGGTAGGCTTCTGCCATCACGCAACTGAAAGCTCACTAGAGGCATATCATAAAGCACAGCACCGCAAGTACAATTCAATTGCTGTTTTAGCCATGTACCAGCCCTATATTGCTTATAAACAAGATTTTGAACCTTATGCTCAGCATTGGCAGGCAATAGTTCCTCATTTACTTGTAATAATAGCTTCAATAACGGCAAGCATTATCCAAAAGGTATACCTACCGGACAGATGTAAGGGGTAAGAAATCTGGGTCTATCGGACAGATGTAAGCTGTGTTGTTATAATGAGTCGCCACTATTCTTATAGCTCCATGAATCATGGAATAATCGGCAAACCAAGTTCCTTCAAAAATTCATTATGCTTTTCTTTAGCTTTGTTAATTTGTCTTTCAATATCAACCAAGCTTGTATTCGTATCATGTAAGTTTATTTTAGGCTCTGACCTCACTGTGTTTACGTAGCGAGAGATATTGAGGTTGAATTTGTTTTTCTCAATTTCTTCCATGGACACGCGGCGGGCATATCGTTCATCTTCTTGACGGAACTGGTAGGTATCGATAATTTTATCGATATCAGATTCACGCAGTATATTTTGACGCTTACCTTTTTCGAAGTGCTCGCTGCCACTGGCATTGATAAAAAGAACATCATTGTATTTTTTGCATTTTTTAAGTATCAAAATACAAACTGGAATACCTGTAGAGAAAAATAGGTTGGCAGGTAATCCGATAACGGTATCAATATGCCCATCTTTTAGCAACTTGGTACGAATACGCTCTTCCGCGCCACCTCTAAACAGCACGCCATGAGGCAAAATAATCGCCATGGTGCCTTCTTCGCTTAGAAAGTGAAACCCGTGTAGCAAAAAAGCAAAATCGGCGGCAGACTTTGGTGCTAAGCCATGGCTTTTAAAACGAAAATCTTCTCCTTGTGCTTCTGTGGGTTCCCAGCGGTAGCTAAAAGGTGGATTAGCCACTACAGCATCACACTTAAGCTTCTTAGCAGGATTCATCTCACTGAGTATGTCCCAATCATTAAGCAGAGTATCGCCGTGGTGAATTTCAAATTCAGTGTCTTTAACCCCATGCAGCAACATATTCATACGGGCAAGGTTATAAGTGGTGATGTTTTTTTCTTGGCCGTAAATCTTGCCAATGCCGTTGGAGCCTAAACGTTTACGTACGTTTAAAAGTAAGGAACCAGAACCGCAGGCAAAGTCCATCACCTTATCCAATTTTTTCTTTAAACCTGTTGCTGGCTCTTGGCTGTCTAACACCACAATTCGCGACAAAATATCGGAGATCGGTTGCGGCGTGTAGAACTCACCCGCTTTTTTACCCGATCCTGCTGCAAACTCACCAATTAAGTATTCATAGGCATCACCAAGAATATCGGTATCGGTAGAGAATTGAGCAATGCCTTCAGATACCTTTTGAATGATGGTACACAACTTGGCATTACGGTCAGCAGGCTTTTTACCGAGTTTTTCTGAGTTCAAATTAATCTCAGAAAATAAGCCCTGAAAACTGCTGTCAAAGCTGTGATTTTCAATGTATTTAAATCCCGTCTCTAACGTTTGTAGCAATTCACCGTCTTGCTTGCGTGCCATTTCGGAAATGTTAGTCCATAGGTGATTAGGCTCTATGACATAGTGCAACTTACGACGCATTTGTTTTTCGAAAAATGTTTTGTCTTCGTCTGCCAGCTCTTGGTAAAAAACAGATAATGGCGCACGTTTATCGCCTTCGTCGAGCTTAGGGTAGTCTCTGCCTAATTCTTTTTGAGCGGCTGCTTCGTAATTATCCGATAAATAGCGCAAAAAAAGAAATGACAGCATATAGTCGCGAAAGTCATCGGCGTTCATAGCACCACGAAGGCTATTGGCGATATCCCAGAGGGTGGCACCTAGTTTATTTCGTTGTTCTTGTGTCATAGTATTTAAATTCTTATATATTTATGAAAGTTCAATTTCAAACCGATCTAAAAAATGATCTAGTATTGTCTTAAATAATCGTTTATTGTCATCAATCATTGGCCTTGGCTGGTAAATAGAATACCCATCTTTGTGGCTGAAAATATTCAGAGCTCGGGCATGAAGTGCTGCATCACTATTATCCAAGCAATATGAAAAGTCGCCATTTCCAAAGAAATTTGACGTTTTTTCAAATATGGTTCGTAAAGCATTAAAATGATATGTGTATAATTCGCCGGTTTCGGTGGCTTTTTTTAATTCACTCAAAGTCGCAATGTGATGAAAAAAAGGAGTATCGGTAGTAGCTTGTAGGGTGTAGCTATGAACAGCATCTACTCTATTTAGATAATAGGTTTTATGCTTAGTCTTTTTTAACTCATTACACATGATATTAAAAAAAAGGCCATGATGCGAAGATACAACTGTTTTAATTTTATACTTTCCTTCTTCATCTTTCCCTCCTTTTAATAACTTTGCTAAATCGGTTGCGACTTCTATCGTCTTGTTGTCATCTAATGAAGAAATTGGATCATCAATATAGAAAAATTTAACCCAGTTGTATGATTCAGCACCATCGAGAGTCACCTCGCAAATAGAAAGAAAAAGACACCAAATAAATATATTCTCTTCTCCACGTGAAATTTTAATGTGATCTTGAGTAATTGTCTCTGGCCCAGTTGACCCCTCACGAAACCTGGGGTTTTTAACTTCTTTACTAAATGTAATTTTCCAGTTGTCGTAATCAATATCAAATGCGAATGTTACATAGCGGGCTAGATAAGCTTCAATTCGAACGTCTAACGCAAGATCTTTTAATCCTTCAAAGAATTTAGAATTTTCATTGATTTTAAGTGTTCGCTCAGAATCATTTTCTAAATCATTATCCCAGGTGAACAGGTCTTCAGTGAAAGCATTGAAATATAAAGTGTCTCTACTTATACCTCTTTTACGTTTTCCTGCATCTTTAAACTCCATTGACAGCCTTGTCTTTCCTGTGCCGTTGTATGCATAAAGCAATACAAAATCACTCCCTCCATTATCGGAATCACGTAGATCATCTCGAAGACGAATAACTACATTGCGGAGTGATTTGTATTTATTAATCTTTAACTTGTTACTCATACACCTACCTTATCCACTTCAGGAAAGAGTTGTTGCATAAGGCCTTTTTTATGGGCTTTAAGGGATTCAATTTGTTGGATTTGCGATGAAATCAGTTCGTCAACAGAGGATAGGCATTCGGCGATTTTCTTCTGTTCTTTTTCGGACGGGATATATGTTGTGATATTTTCAATTTGTTGAGCAGATAAATTGGGCGGCTCACTACCTGCAATGCTTCTCTCGATCTCATTAATCAATTTAGATGTCTGAAGTAAGTAATAAACGAAAGCACTATTTTCAGTTGTAACTAACTTGCCAACACGCTGATTTAACAAAGCCCCATCAAGTACTTTATCTACAGGAGCGATTTTCAATCGTTTTCCTAAAATTGGACGAGTTAAAGCCATAACGTAATCCCCCGATTTAACTGTAAATTTCTTGTGTTTATTCTTGAGCTCGACAGGCAAATAAGAAGCTGCGTTATGATTCATATGCTGAATACCTACATCAGCGATTTTTAGCCATCTAACGCCTTCGGTTACACTATCTTTACTAGAAAATGCAAACCCTTGGAATATAGAAAAAATACTCTTTAATGGTTTCTCTCCCCATTCTCCCTTGCCTAGAAACTCAGGAAACCTCAGCTTAGGTGCAGTTTCACCTTCAGCGGGAAAGAGCTGTTGTATTAGGCCTTTTTTATGGGCTGTAAGGGCTTCCAATTTTTGGCTTTGGGTGGTAAATAGTTCATCGATGGATGATAGAAAATCGGCGATTTTTTGTTGTTCATCTGGCTTAGGGAACGGCAGAGGCACTTGTGAAAATTGTTTGTAACTAATCATCTTTCCATCACGAAGACCTTCAAGGTTCTTAGTTAAGTCACGGATAAAAGAAGTGGTTTTGAAATACTGCTTGTAAAATTGTTCGTTAACTTCCCCCGTTTTTCTTAAAACAACATACGCAGGGCTGCAAATACCCTTATAAGTCGAATATTCAATTCCACCTTGGAATGATCTGAGACTAATAATGAAATCACCTACATCAACAACCTTATAACTTTGAATGCTCTTTTTCGTAGCGGTAACATTGTAATCAATTAACTCCCTAGGAATTGCACCATACTCCTGCGTGATTGCAAGTATAGGAAGGTCCGACTGGTGATCTTTATTACTTATCTGCTGAAATAGCTCATTAGCGTTAACACAATTCCAGGCATCTCTCTCATAAAACTCTGGAAACCGTAACTCCGGCACTAAGCCTTTTTTTCTTGCTTACTCATACGCCGCTAACCCCGAAATTTCACGCCCTTGGGCTAGTTTATGTAAATGTGGAATGAGGTCTCCCATTAAGGCTCGCTCAGCTGTGCCTCGGCCTCTCCAGCTTAAATTCAGTGGCTCCAGTAAATCGGTAAGCTGTTCACCATCAAAAATCATACGATGCATGATGGTATCGACAAAGGCTTGTAGGCTTAGAGGTTCCAGTCCGTGCTTAGAAGCCATCTCATTTAACTCATTGGCAGATTTTTCGGCTTTAAATTTTTGATAGCCTTCGCGAATTTGCTTTTCGTTAAATGCTTCGCCAGTGGTTAGGCTATTGATGTACGCGATAATATCGTCACGCTCTTCCATAAGGTTCGCATTGCTGCTGATCATGTCGATCAGTTCTTTACGGGTCATTTTTTGTTTGCTTGACCCTTGGGTTGATTTGGCAATTAAGCCGACGATGTAATCGTAATCAATCACCGCTGAGGCGAAGAGTACAAACTCAAAATCAAGCTGTTCTACTTCGTTTTCTATGTCGCCGCTGTTTAGATCTTGCTTACGCTTTAAGTCTTGAGCGGTTTCTAAATACTGCCCTTTAAAACCTCGCAAAACATCCACGGGCAATGTTTGCTCAACCGCTTGCTGCTGCTCTTCATTAAGTTCAGTGTATTGATCAATTTTGGTTTTGAGCTTTTGCACTTCTTTAAAGTGGTTGATAAATTCGACGCGGGCAGAGTCGCCTTTCAGGTTCACCACATCGGATGGCGTACAATCTAAGCCTTTGCCTTTCATAAAGGTTTCGAGCTTTTCAACTGCGGCTTTGTATTTTTCAACCACGACTGGCGCTGGGTCTACTAGCCAAATTTCTTTGTCTTCATTCTCTGGATTGTGGCCTAAAAAACGAGAGATGGCTTTATCCACTTCATCTTCTTGACCACGAAAATCAAGGATGTTGCCCCATGGTTTGCTGTCGTTTAATACACGGTTGGTGCGCGAAAAAGCTTGAATGAGCCCATGGTATTTGAGATTTTTATCCACATAGAGGGTGTTGAGGTATTTAGCGTCAAACCCTGTGAGCAGCATATCGACAACGATTACAATATCGATTTTGTTTTTGTGGGGGTAATCGGCATTGCTGTATTTTTGATCTTTAATGCGTTGCTGTACGTCTTGGTAATACAGGTCAAACTCGTTAATGGTGTGATTCGTGCCGTACTGCATATTGTAGTCGGCTAATATGGCTATTAATGCAGCCTTTTTCTTTTCGGGCTCAACTTGGTTGTCGGCCTTTTCTTGAGGCAGATCGTCTTGCAGTTGTTTGATGTCTTTAACGTTTTTATCTATCGTTTTTGCATCGGAACCTTTAGCACCAGTTTCGTTCACTTCATCGCCGTCTTTCTCTTTTGGCGGTTGTGTAGGAGGTGAAAATACACAGGCTATATTTAGCGGCTTGTAGTTTTCATCTTCGGCTTGTTTTTGAGCCTGTAAAATTTTGAACTGCTCAACATAATCAATGGCGTGATTAATGGATGCCGTGGCCAATATTGCATTAAAACGGCGGTTACTGGTGGCGGCATCGTGCTTAGCGATAATTTCTTTGACTACTGCTTCTGGCGGCGGTGTGATTTTTTTAACTTTCTTCTTACCACTATTTTCATGATCTGTTTTTTATCATTTTTACCAAAGTAATCGATATGAAAGCTCAATACATTTTTATCTTCGATAGCGTGGGTAATGGTGTAAGCATGTAGCTCTTTTTCGAAGATGTCTTCAGTAGTTTTGAAGGAGCCGACGGTGCCATCAATTTGAGTGTAGGTAGAGTTTTCATCAAATATAGGTGTTCCAGTAAAGCCAAATAATTGCGCTTTTGGGAAGAAGCTTTTAATGGCTTTGTGGTTATCACCAAATTGAGAACGGTGGCATTCGTCAAAAATAAAGGCTATGCGTTTATCGCGCAGAGGCTCTAAACGTTCTTTGAAGGTTTGCTTGCCTTCTTTGGCCTTGCTTTGGTTACGTTTGCTGTTTTCATCCAGAGCGAGGCCGAGTTTTTGAATAGTCGTGACGATGACTTTATCGGCATAATCTTCTGAGAGCATGCGGCGCACGAGGGTTTCGGTATTGGTGTTTTCTTCAACGCAGCCATCTTGGAATTTGTTAAATTCTTCGCGGGTTTGACGGTCGAGGTCTTTACGGTCGACTACAAACAGGCATTTTTCAATATCAGGATTGTCTTTTAACAGCGTAGATGCCTTAAAGGAGGTGAGTGTTTTACCCGACCCCGTGGTGTGCCATATATAGCCGTTGCCTCGGTTTTGATGAATACACTCAACAATGGCTTTAACCGCATAGATTTGATACGGACGCATCATGAGAAGCTTCTGTTCAGACTGCACTAATACCATATAGCGGCTGATCATTTCCCCCAGTGTGCATTTCGCTAAAAAGTCATTCGCAAAGTCGTGTAAGTGAGCGATCTTTTCATTTTGGGCATTAGCCATTTGATAAATAGGTAAAAATCGCTCATCTGCATTAAAACTGAAATGTTCGTTGCGATTGTTGGCAAAGTAATAGGTGTTGTGTTCATTGCTGACAATAAACAGCTGCATAAAGCACATGAGTGTATTACCGTAGCCATTGCCTGGATCGTTTTTGTAGTTAGCGATTTGCTCCATTGCACGGCGGGTGACAATTTGGTGATTTTTAAGCTCGATTTGTACTACGGGCACACCGTTAATAAGTAGAATGACATCATAGCGGTGGTGACTGTTCTCTGTATTGATGCAAAGCTGGTTAATCACTTCAAATTCGTTTTTGCACCAGTCTTTGATGTTGACCAATGTATAGTGCAATGGCGTACCATCTTCGCGCTGGAAATAGCCTTGTTCACGCAGGGTTTGTGCGGCATTGAATACGTCGGCAGTGACGATTTCATCTCGCAAACGAGCGAATTCGGCATCAGTCAGGCTGACGCGATTTAATGCCTCAAACTTTTCACGGAAATTTTTTTCAAGAGAAGCTTTATCACGAATATCAGGTCGGTATGTGTATTTAAGATCCTGTAGCTTCCCTATAAGTTTTTCTTCAATTTGAGCTTCTTTGTGAGTCATTTCTCGCCTAATCTTCTTTTTAACTTAAGTAGTGTAGATATGACGTAATATTAGCAGATATGAGTTTTTTTAATAGGCATAGATTCAACTAGTAAGTGCAACACCTATAGGAATTGAAAAAGGCCAGTTGATAAGCTACCTTTTAAGTTCCTACACAAAAGAGGTGTTGCCCAATGAGCACATATCATCAACTGACCTTAGAAGAAAGATATCACATTTACGGACTCAAACGTGCCGGATATAGCATTACGACTATCGCAGACGAGTTAAAACGTCATAAATCGACCATTAGCCGTGAACTCAAACGCAATATTAAATCCCGTGGTTGGCGACCGTTGCTTGCACATACACAAGCCGTCGAAAGACGGTCAAGTAAAGCAAAAAAAAGAATATCTCATGACTGCTGGGAGCTTGTTATTCACTACTTGAAGCAGCGTTGGAGCCCTGAACAAGTGAGTGGTCGAATTAAGATAAGCCACAACATAAAAATAAGTCATGAACGTATTTACCAATTTATCTACAAAGATAAATCAAGCGGAGGTTTGTTACACCAGTATTTATGTAGAAAGAAAAAATATCATAAGCGTGCAGGTATTTATGAGACACGAGGCAGGTTCAGCACAGCGCCAAGCATTGATGATAGGCCTTCTATTGTTGACGAGCGCGTCCGACTTGGAGATTGGGAGTTAGATACTGTTTTTGGAGTTCCATCAAGCGCTAGCTTAGTCGTCGTGT
>VCMI01000204.1 GCA_006222135.1 Thiomicrorhabdus sp.
ACACGACGACTATTTATGAGACACGAGGCAGGTTCAGCACAGCGCCAAGCATTGATGATAGGCCTTCTATTGTTGACGAGCGCGTCCGACTTGGAGATTGGGAGTTAGATACTGTTTTTGGAGTTCCATCAAGCGCTAGCTTAGTATCAATGGTTGATCGAACATCTAGAATCGCTCGCTTCATTAAAGTTAACACGAGAAAGTCAGACATCGTTAGCGCTGTCATCATTGAGCAATTACGAGCTTTAAACAGGCCTGTTCATTCATTAACTTCAGATAATGGCAAAGAGTTTTCACAATACCAAACGATGGCAAAAGAGCTTGGGACAGATTTTTATTTTGCCCACCCTTACTCTTCTTGGGAGCGTGGAACCAATGAAAATACCAATGGATTGTTAAGACGATTCTTTCCAAAAGGAACAGACTTCGATAAAGTAACTCAGGAAGAAATTGATTGGGTTGTTGATAAGCTCAACAATCGCCCAAGAAAGTGTTTAGGATTCAGAACACCTAATGAGGTGTTCTGGGAAATTAAAACTGTTGCACTTACGACTTGAATGTATCTCATAAAAACTCAGTGTTTGATTATCGGGTGAATGGGTCAATAGAAAACATTAGTTTATCCCAAAGACCTTTTTTAATAGTTCGGTTGATTGCTTAACAGGATCTTTACGAATACTGGCTTCTTCTTGCGCCACATAATAAAACATCCCTTGCATCGCTTGTTCGACAACATGGTCTAGCAAATCAGCTTTAACATCCGGCACAAATGGCAGATCTTTATATTTGGAGATGGCCTTGTCATAAGCGGTGATTGCACCGACTTCATTCAATGAGTTCTCAACAATTGGTGTCATTTTAGTTTTAAACTAGATTCAGTTTTAGACTTTAAATACTGGGTCGCCGAATCTTGTGGGCCTTTATAAATTTTCTTAACATCGTCAAAAGTCATCTCCTTGATGGCTTGTAAAAACAGCGTCTTAGCTTGTGGTGTGGCGGCCTCGGCGGCGCGGTTGATTTTGAGTTCCACATCATCCATATAACGACCCATGCCAAACTGATTTAAAGTCGACTGTACGGTTTTTAATGAACTTGGTAGCGGGATATGAATTTTAGGATCCGCATTAAAACCGTCTTTTAGACTGAGTTTGCTGACAACTGTTTCTGAGCCTTTGGTTAATGCTTCTTTAAAAGCTTTTTGCATTTCATCGACCGAGAGATTCGTCGGTAGAGCGGTCGTTGGTGTTTTGGTGGCTTCAGAAACAACGGGAATATCCTTCAATAGGTCAGAAGCTTGCTCCCACCAACTGGCCTGAGCATTTAGGCTGAAACTAGATAAACTGACGATGCTTGATAAGCTGATTAAAAGAGGTGTAATTAAACGGGTTTTCGAAAATCTATTCATGGGAAGCCTCACATTCGGTAGAGCGCATAAACGATGCTCGTTAAACATTGGTTAGTATTATTTTTATTTGAATAAGAATACTTTATTTAAAGCTCTGTAAGCAACTAATAGTGTTTTAAGGAGTCTGAATAATTGCTCAGTTATTCATTAATTCTGGTGAATTAATCGACTGTCTTAGGTTTTTCTTGGAGGGATCATATGGGTGTCACATCACTTGGTTATTATGGCACTTATAAATTAATACGGCGGTACTATGCACGATAAATTACACACGAACCCTGTTTCTAATCAGCCCTCTAAAAAAACATTTATATTCAGTAATGAATGGCATGCCAAAGTGGTTGATCTTCTAGTCGGCATACTCATGATTGCCATCTATTTCTGGATTACCGTTGGTCTGGTAGAACTGATGTTGTCACTTTATCACGCGTATATAGACGGTTGGGCACATGGCGCTGAGCAGATGATTAAAGATGTGGTGGTCATACTGGCTTCATTGGAGCTGATAAGAGTACTGCAATCCTATCTAACGATTGGTAGAGTTAAGGTCACTTTTATCATTGATGTCGCGTTGGTAGTCTTGATTGGGGAGTTGATTAGTTTTTGGTATAGTGATTTTGATTTAACAGCCATACTGTTGAGTGTCTTTGTGATTACCGTATTGGTGGTATTGAGAATTGTCACGAGTAAATATTCGCCAGACGGTCATGAGCCGCACAGTAGGCCTGAGTAGCTCTTTAACAATAGGCTTAGAGATCTAGAGTTAAACCTTTCAAAACAACCTAGAACTATCTAGCGATGATAATTAATGCGAGATAGGGAACGATATTAAAGACCAAAATTAGTAATTTAAACAAGCCCAGAAAACCATACATAATGACTGTGAACTTTTCTTGGGGGATAGCAAACCAGAAACTTTGGGTGCGATAGACCAGATTGGGAGAAAACATCAAGAAAGCGGTCCAAAATAGTAGAAGACTGCCATTAAGAATGCTACTCCACATGAAAAACTGGGTGAGGGTTTGTAAATCCATGTTTTTACCTTTATTTGTGCTTACTTATAATTTGAAGACAGAAGAGATCTGTTAAAGACGTTATTAAGTTTACGCTAATCTCTTATATTTTGTATCAACAAACCTACTTTAAAGGTGGTAATCTACCAGGGCTGGTGGGGTTAATGACACGGCCGCTACAAAGAGTCCTTAAGTCTGACTTAAATGATTCGAGGCGTATTTGGCTCAGAGGAACAGAACTTTCATAGCTCTTAATGTTTTTAAAGGAAAATTTAGAATGCGTAAAACAGCAATAGTAAGCGGCGTTTTTCTCTTAGCAGCCATACTGATTGGCGTGCTTTTTTATCAAAAAGTCTATCTACCCAAGGCTACCTTTGAGAGCGTACACACAGAGAAAGGTGATTTTTCTGTGTGGATAAAAGGCATTGGCGAGTTGGATGCGCAGCTGATTTACGATTTGGGCTTTCCGGTGACCGGTCGAGTCATGCATCTGTATGCGGACCAAGGCGATGTGGTGGAAGCTAAGCAACTGTTAGCACAATTAGACGAGTCGGAGGTGAAAGCAAATCTTGCGGAAGTTCAGGCGTTGCATACCAAGACACTGCTAGAAATCAGCAGTACTCATCGCGAAATTGCATTCAATCAAGAGCAATATGATTTAGATAAACTCACCTATGCCCGTTATCAAAAGATGCTTAAAGGCGGCAATATCTCTCTAGAGCAGTTTGATCAAGCGAAGTCAGCGATGCTGCGCTCTAAAATCAGTCTTGAAACCGCTAAAATCAAGTTGGCGTTGTCAAAATCTGAAGCCACACGAGTCAGCCAGAGTATTGAGGTGGTGAATGCCAAAATTCATAATACGCAACTGCATACACCCGTAGCCGGTTTAGTCGTAGAACGTTTGGTCGAGCGTGGCCAAAGTGTCGCAGCGGCACAGAAGGTGATGAAAGTTGTCGATCCAAAAACCCTCTGGATACGCTCTTATATTGATGAACGCATCAGCGGCAAACTCGCGGTTGGCCAAAAAGCGAAGATTATTTTACGTTCATTGCCGAATAAGACTTTTTTAGGCACGGTTAAACGGATCGATTTTCAGAGTGATCCAGTGACTCAAGAGCATGTTGTCTTTGTAGACTTTGACGAACCTTTGAAAAACTTTTATCTAAATGAACAAGCGGAAGTCAGCATTCTGGCAGAGACCTTATCAGATGTTAATATCTTGCCTATAACGACTTTGGCGACCTATCAAACTAAATCGGGCGTGTGGGTTAGTCGTGATTCAGAAGCGATTTTTGTACCCATAGATTCAACTAGTAAGTGCAACACCTATAGGAATTGAAAAAGGCCAGTTGATAAGCTACCTTTTAAGTTCCTACACAAAAGAGGTGTTGCCCAATGAGCACATATCATCAACTGACCTTAGAAGAAAGATATCACATTTACGGACTCAAACGTGCCGGATATAGCATTACGACTATCGCAGACGAGTTAAAACGTCATAAATCGACCATTAGCCGTGAACTCAAACGCAATATTAAATCCCGTGGTTGGCGACCGTTGCTTGCACATACACAAGCCGTCGAAAGACGGTCAAGTAAAGCAAAAAAAGAATATCTCATGACTGCTGGGAGCTTGTTATTCACTACTTGAAGCAGCGTTGGAGCCCTGAACAAGTGAGTGGTCGAATTAAGATAAGCCACAACATAGTCGTCGTGT
>VCMI01000069.1 GCA_006222135.1 Thiomicrorhabdus sp.
ACACGACGACTGTCGGACGCGCTCGTCAACACGACGACTAGGCCTATCATCAATGCTTGGCGCTGTGGCTGAACCTGCCTCGTGTCTCATAAATACCTGCACGCTTATGATATTTTTTCTTTCTACATAAATACTGGTGTAACAAACCTCCGCTTGATTTATCTTTGTAGATAAATTGGTAAATACGTTCATGACTTATTTTTATGTTGTGGCTTATCTTAATTCGACCACTCACTTGTTCAGGGCTCCAACGCTGCTTCAAGTAGTGAATAACAAGTTCCCAGCAGTCATGAGATATTCTTTTTTTTGCTTTACTTGACCGTCTTTCGACGGCTTGTGTATGTGCAAGCAACGGTCGCCAACCACGGGATTTAATATTGCGTTTGAGTTCACGGCTAATGGTCGATTTATGACGTTTTAACTCGTCTGCGATAGTCGTAATGCTATATCCGGCACGTTTGAGTCCGTAAATGTGATATCTTTCTTCTAAGGTCAGTTGATGATATGTGCTCATTGGGCAACACCTCTTTTGTGTAGGAACTTAAAAGGTAGCTTATCAACTGGCCTTTTTCAATTCCTATAGGTGTTGCACTTACTAGTTGAATCTATGAGGTATAAAAAACCAAGACTAAGCTTGGCTTTTTATACTATTGAAATGATAAGGAATTAAGCTCTAGATTTTACTTCCATGCGCCGCGGCAGCTTCTTCTTGCTGCTTAACACCACCGTGCCAGCGCCAAATATAATAGAGCGATGGGATAACCAACAATGTTAGCACTGTAGAAGAGAGCGTTCCGAAGATAAGCGCTACTGCCAAGCCGCCAAATACCGGATCTGTAACCATAATCATTGAACCGAACATAATGGCTAAGGCGGTCAATAGAATCGGGCGGAAACGAACCTTACCGGCTTCGATAACAGACTCTTTCAGTGAGCGACCCTCTTTTTCATAATCTAAAATAAAGTCAATCAAGAGCAATGAATTACGCACCACTATCCCCGCGAGGGCGATAACCCCAATCATTGAAGTCGCGGTAAAGGCTTGATCGGTTATCCAGTGACCCGGGAAAACCCCAATCATAGTCAATGGAATCGCCCCCATTACTATCGTTGGAATCATGAATGATCTGTAATAACCCACTAAGATTAGGTAGATAAAGATTAACGCGACAATAAACGCACTGCCCATATCACGGAACACATCCAATGTCAGACGCATTTCGCCTCCCCAAAGGATTGTGTAATCCATTACATCGTCAGGTGTTGCCGCAACAAATCCTAGATTCGCAGTATGGAACGTCACGCCTGTTTCAGGCAATGTCACGCCATCTAACATTCTATCTAATGACAACACGGCATAAACAGGACTTGATTTCAGCAGTTCGCCACCAATCATGACCATTTTATGCTGATCTCTCGCAAGAATTGGTTTAGCATGCATTACCTTCTCAATGTCAGCCACTGCTGAAAGCGGAACGGCTTCACCACTACGTGACTGCACTCGTAATGACAATAACTGCTCTGAAACTGTTCTAGCCGAACGCGGTAGACGCACAATGATATTAACCGGTTCACGCACATTGTTTAAGTGCATATAACCTAATTCAAAACCATTGATATAATCACGCAACATCTTAGCGACTTGAGCAGGTGCAACGCCTAATAAGTTGGCTTGCACTCGATCGATATTGACTTCAAAGGTTTCAGTATCAGACGTTACAGAATCATCAATGTTAATCAGACCGTAGACTTGATCGAAAGAGCCTCCCATTTCCAATGCCGCTTGTCGTAACTTGTCATAATCAGGGCCATATAATTCCGCCATGATTTGAGTCGTTACTGGTGGACCAGGAGGCGTTTCATACAGCTTAATATTCGCTGCTGGAAAGACCTTTTTAAGCTCTGTCAATTCAGCACTCAAGGCCATAACAATGTCATGAGAAGATTCATCACGATGATGTTTATCGACTAAGTTGACTCGAATTTGAGCAAAATTAGCACCTTGTTTAATCAAATCGCCACGAACTAAACCTGCGAAATCAATTGGAGCATGATCCCCTAAATAAACACTGTAATCCGTGATGTTTTTAGTCAAGGACAAATGTTCACCGATATTACGAACCACGCGATCTGTTGCTTCTAAAGCTGTACCTTCCGGCATATCAACCTGTACTAGGAAAGTACCGGTATTATCATAAGGTAACATTTTGACTTCAACACCCGCTGCGTGCAGAGGTCCATTCATATCAGCACCGCGCATAAATTGCAACGCTGGTTGTAACATTGCGCCAATTAAAGCCATCAAAACGACACCTAAAAAGATATTACGCGTCTTACGATTATCGATTAACGGTGTGATCGAAGTCACATAAAGCTTCTGCATCCAGTCTTCTTTTTCGACATGAGGCGTTCCCTGAGCTTCTCTTTCCTGCATTTCTTTAATGGCTTTCTTACCTAAGAAACGGTAAGCCATATAAGGTACCAACATATAAGCGACCAATAACGAAGCAATCATAGCGACGGGTACATTAAATGGAATGGGCGCCATAAATGGTCCCATCATCCCAGTCACAAACAACATCGGAATAAACGCTAAGATAACCGCAATCGTGGCGACATTGGTCGGATTACCGATTTCATTGGTGGCTTTAATGATGACTTCATCAAATTTTTCAGGGTCAAAGCCATTATGAATATGCCGGTGAATATTTTCTATCACGACAATGGCGGCATCCACCAATAGTCCCAAGGATAAGATAAGTGCAAATAAAGTAATACGGTTAATCGTCTGGTCGACCAACATACCGACAAATAACACCACAAACAATATTAATGGGACGGTTAAGGTAACAATACCTGCTTCACGCCAACCTAAGAACAGCACCATAATCACAACCACCGAAGCAATGGCGATTCCTAAATGCTCCATCAATAAGTTCACCGCCGCATTGGCTTTTTCGCCATCGTTACGCGTGACCACGACATCGACATTACTTGGCAAAACACTTTTCTTTAGGGCTTCTAATTTATCAACAACCGAATTAGCCACATCAACAGCATTCGTTCCAGGTTGTTTCGCAAGTGTAATCGTAACGGCCGCCTGCTCACCTCTAGATGAAATCGCAGCTGCGGGACCAAATCCGATACGTGTATAAACATCAGTTTCCTGAGGTCCATCGACAATTTCAGCGATATCTTTCAGGTAAATTGGACGGTCATTGTCCAGGCTAATGATAATATCACCGACGTCTTTGGCATTTCCTAAGAAGCCATTGACTCGAATCAGTTGATTTTGGTTATTATTCACCAGAGAACCAACCGGTGTTGAAACGTTACTGCCTAATAACATGTCACTAATATCGTCTAAAGACATCCCCGTTAAAGAGATCTTTTGAGGGTCCAACCAGACATTTACCGCGCGTTGTTGACCTCCAATAACATCAGTGAAGGAAACGCCCGGAATATTTCGTAGATTCTCAACTAACTTAAGCGAAACATCTCGAAGGTCATAACCTGACATTTCCTTCGAAGTGACCGCCAAGGTCATAATGGGTACATCATCTACATTGATTGGCTTAACAACTGGCGGTTGAGTATCTGGCGGCATCTTATCCATATTCTGCATCAGCTGGTTATAAACCTTAACCAAGCTATCTACCTGATTCTCGCCAACTTCGAACTGAACCGTCACCACACCGAAATCATTTCCAGCATAACCAAAGGTGTGATCCACCCCTGGCAAAGCACTTAGAATGGTTTCTAATGGCTTGGCCACCATATTTTCAACTTCTGCTGGCGTCGCGCCGCCTTTATGCACAATAATATTGGCCGCTGGCACCACAATTTGCGGATTATATTCACGCGGCGTCACCAGGAACGCCATCATGCCCGCCAAGGTAATGGCAATGACAATCATCATGGTAATTTTAGAGTGAATAAATGCGGTGGCAATCTTACCCGCAAGATTCATCTTAGGCTCAACCGCCTGATTTTCAGAATTTTTGTTATCAGACATCGTTAAGCCCCTTTGACAGACGTATCAACGGCATCGTTGATAACGGCTTCTGGTTCAACTTGAGTTTCTTGACCGATAATTTCGATTCTATCGCCATTCAATAAGCTTTGATTATTATCCACWACAATTTGCTCACCCAAGACTAAACCCGCTTGAATTTCGACCTTATCACCGATCTCAAGACCTGTACGCACCATACGGAAAAAGGCTTTACCATTGTTATTAACAAAAACACCTTCAATTCCCGCTCTATTGACGACCGCTGACTTTGGAACCATCATAGTATGGCGGATACCTCGCTTAAAACTCACTCGAGCAAAGGTGCCACTATTCACATCATTAATCACTGGCAAACTCAATTTAACAGTGTGTGTACGGGTTTTAGGATTTGCTGAACTCACCAATGTATAGACAGTTCCAACTAAAGGCCCTGATTGACCCTCGACTAAAACAGTCGCTTCGTCGCCCATTTTAAGCACGGCAAATAAATCACCTGCCACTTCGGTCTGAACAATTAAAGAGGCTGTGTTTTCAATGACTACAATAGGCTTTCCTGGAGACGCTAAATCCCCTGCAACGGCCATTTTATCTACAATCACACCCGCAAAAGGGGCCTTAACATTTGCATAATTAAGCTGCTCTTTTGCCTGGTTTAAAGCAGACTTAGCCGCTGCGACACTCTGTTGCGCAATACTGTATTGCAAACGAATTTTATCAAAGCGCTGTTTTGAAACGGACTTATCTTTATAAAGCTGCGTAAAGCGATCGTAATCCAGTGTCGCATCATTTAAACCCGCAACCGCCTGGTGATATCCTGCATTTGCCTGAACGATTTGACTCTTAATATCAGCTGAATCGATACTAAACAATAATTGACCCCGCTTTACTGTTTGCCCGACTTTAACTTCTAGACCTTTAATGTAACCAATTAAACGTGAAGAGATTTGCGCTTTTTGCTCAGGCACGATAGCACCAGGCACAACAGCCATCAATGCAACCTCACCTAACTCAACGGTCTGCACATTAGCTTTAACAACCTGGGTCGCACTCACCTCAGCTTGCTCAGCTTCTTGCGAACAACCCGCCAAGCCGAATACCGTCACCAGCAATGATGCGGTTAGCACCTTAGACATCTGTCTCATAATAAATTCCTTATTTCTTTAAATTTTTTAAATTTGGTTTAGAGACCTTTGCACGAGTCAGGGGCGAGAGAAAAATTAGATAAAATTTTACTGATTAAGGCGGGAAACGTAGTTAATAGCGAGCTATTGACAAGTTTCTCAACGAAAAGCAGTGAGATTTTAGCCATTTTTATCCGTTTATGATCTCGTGCAAAGGTCTCGTTTAGATACACTTTAAAAATTGTCTACCGTAATCACTTATTACAAGTTATTAATATTCATGGTGCCGGTGACTAAACGGATTTTGGCTTTAAAGACATTAACATCATATTTAGCCGAAACGAGTTCAGCTCTTGCGCCATCTAGCTGAGTTTGAGCGGCTAGCACCTCAGTCATGGTCGCAACGCCCCCTGTATATCGCTTCAAGACTAAGTTTTGCGCTTCAGTGGCCTGTTCGACCGCCAATAAGTTGAAGTCAACTTGCTTGTTAGCCACCTCCATTTTATGCCATGCGGTTAAAACGTCTAAACGTGTTTTATTCTCATCAGAACGCAAAGCGGCTTTTTTCTCATGTGCCGCCGCATTGGCCATATCAACCGAATTACTGGTGACTCCAAAATCGGTAATTTTCCAAGAAACAACCCCAGCAACGGTATAAGAACTATTACTTAACCCAAAAGTCTCATCATTCCACTCTTGTCTCAACATAACATTAAAGCTCGGATAGTAATCCGCTTTGGCGGCCTCGATTGCAAACACGGTTGAAGAAGCCTCTTTTCGCTTTGCTTCTAATTGCGGATTGCTTGCCATTGCCATCGTTAATAGCGATTCAACCGAATCGGCAGGCAGTTCTAAATCAGTACGTCCCGCAACATCAACCTCTTGAGTGGCGTCAACATTCATTAACATCTTTAAAGTATCTAAAGCGATTTTCTCTTGGCCCTGCGCTTTCAATAAAGCTACCTCAGCCGAGGATTGATTTACTTGGGCACTCAATAACTCAGATCGGACCACAATCCCTTGATTTACTAAATTCTGAGTCGTTCTAACAAACTCATCTGCTGTTAATTTGGCTTGTTTTGCAACGTTAATATAAGAGCGTGCTGCGTGTACGGCTTCATAAGCCTGATAGACATTAAAGGTTAGATATTGTTGTACTGCGACATCGCCTTGACGAGCGGCTTGAATCATAACCGCGGCTTGATCCTCATAACTACCGATTTTGCCACCATTCCATACCGGTAACAATATCTCTACACGGGTATTAAAATCTGTATGCGCTTCTGGATTGTTTAAAGGTGATGTCTCTCCAGTAATTGGATCAAACATATCACCACTGACAACACTACGCTGCTGAAGTTTCATTCCAAACACATTCAAAGCATTATCCGAGTTTGAACCCGTCATTGATAAGGTAATTTGCGGCAAACGACTGGCCTCTGCTTTACCTAAGGCCGATTGGGCTTGCTGAATCCGCGCTGAACTCACACCCATTTCAGGGTTTTGACTTAAAGCACTTTCAACACACTTTTTAAAATCATAGGTTTCTGCAAACGCATTAAAAGAGAGAGTGGAAGAGAGTGCCAGTACCAATACCGACAACCTAAGATTTACTGTTTTATTGTGTTTCATTTTTACTCCAAATAACCTGATTCAAGACGGCGCGCCAACGGGGCTTAATTTATACAAAAAGGGACGATGACACCTCTTTTAACTACGGCGTATTACCCCAGCAATAAGCTAACGTTATTATTGAAAACATATATCGACAAGATTAGCGATAACCTTGTCATAATACAAACTTATTAGCATATAAGAATTTTCTAATACTAGGCATTATAAACACTTGCATGCAAATATCAATATAAGGAAAACCTTATATTGTCTATATTAATATTGTCGACTTACCCACCCATCAAAAAAAATCAATTAAGACAACGTTTAACAGCTTAATACGCGAGCAAAATTATCTTTTTTAACCAGATTAATTCGCCGTGAAAAAAATGGCTAGCCTCTGCTCGCCAGTAGATATCCGGCTGAAACTCACCCGCCATGACCCATTGCATAATATCAGGCGCTGAAACAACTTCATCTTTACCTCCCTGAATTAACACCCAAGGCTCTTTCACAGGATGAATTCCAGAAAAGTCATATAAACCAACCGGTGGTGCAACCGTACATAAAGCATCTACACCAAGCATTTTATTAAATTCTTGATAGGCTTTTAAGGTCACATAACTGCCAAAGGAAAAGCCTGCCAAGGTTAAATGCGAACTCTTAAAACGCGCTTTTGCCCACTTTACGACCTCAACTAAATCGCCTTGTTCGCCAATCCCTTGATTATGCTCACCTTCACTTTTGCCCACGCCTCTAAAATTGTAGGCCACTGTCACATAACCTAATGACTGAAAAGCACGTTCCATAGTCGTGACAACCTTATTACTCATAGTGCCGCCATACAGAGGATGTGGATGACTCAAAACAACCAATTTAACGGTTTTATGGGACTCCTCGCCTTCAGATGACAGGCCTTTATAACGTATCTCGATTAGGCCATTTGGGCTAGGAATCAACTCTGTGACTGATTTTGTATTCAAACAGACCTCCTCTACTTTTAATTAAGGTTTATAGGGTGTACCAATCTACCAATTTCGTTATATTAAATTCAGAACGCTTTGGGCACATAGTCACCATTCCGATCGTTCTACATAATACCCATTATAGGTACTCAATAATGAGACCCCTGACTATTTAATTATTTACAAAACAAAACTTGAAACGTATTGTATTGAATTACTCAACCGTCACTATAAAGACTCGCCCATTATGACAAAACAAAAAACAATCATCATCGATGACGCTATCCCCTATGCGAAAGCTATCTTCTCTCATCTTGGAGAAGTGGTGACCCTGCCGGGTAAAAGCATTGATGCAGCCGCCGTCAAACACGCGGATGCCTTAATTGTTCGTTCCAGAACACAAGTCAATGCCGAACTGCTTGAGGGTAGCTCAGTTCAATTCGTTGGCAGCACCGTAGTCGGACTCGACCATATTGACCAGACCTACTTAAATGCCAAAAAAATCAATTTTTATTCCGCACAAGGCTGCAACGCCAACTCTGTTGCAGAATTTGTCATCAGTGCTTTATTTGATTTAGCCGAAACTAAACAGTTTGATTTAACTCAAAAAACCCTAGGCATAATAGGTGTCGGCCACGTCGGTAGTCTTGTCTATGAAAAAGCAACTCTATTAGGTATTACATGTTTATTAAATGATCCACCAAGACAACGCCAACAAGCCTTAGAAAACCAGCAAGATAGTTTCGTGGATCTAGAGACTTGTCTTAAGGCAGACATTATCACATTGCATACACCGCTGACCCGAAGTGGACAAGACGCAACCCTAGACCTACTCTCTGCCGAACGCTTAGCAAAAATCTTGCCTCATCAAATTATTGTCAATGCCGCGCGAGGTGGCATCATCAATGAAGCCGCTTGGTGCAAAACCCCCACGCTTGCCAATGTGATTGACTGCTGGGAAAACGAACCCAATATTTCAGAAGCCCTCTATAAGATAGCCACCTTGGCCACGCCTCACATTGCAGGACACTCATTAGAGGCTAAGGTGGCTGGCAGTGAAATGGTCTATCAGACACTTTGCAAATTCTGGAAAACACCAGAACAACAAGAGTGGAAAAAACAACTACCAAGCGCTCCGCCTGAAATCGTTATTTCTGAGCAGGATTCGACTCAATCTATTCTCAATCAAATTTTTAAGAAAACCCACGACTCACACCAAGATGACACCGCGATTCGTGCCGATTCCATGACTGAAATTCATAAAAAGTATGAACTTTATCGACGAAATTTTCCTATTTATCGTGAGTGGCACTGTCATACAGTCCATAAAATCAACCATAAAAACATCGATAACCTATTAAAAACATTAGGTTTTAGAGGCGATACGTAAAAACCATATTAGCGTATAAGCATTTCTTAATAAACAAATGTTATTGACCACCAAAAAAATCACATTGCTTTTCACCTCATAACCCGTAATCTAGCATGCGTAAACAACGAAACATCCAATATTCAACGGAGAACAAAATGAAATTAGCAAACTTATTCAAAGCAGGTCTTCTTGCAGCAGCCGTAACAACTCTTTCTGGTTGTGGAACAATCAACGCAATCGGTAACCTAAATGACGGCGCTGGAGAAACATTCATGGCCGTCTGGGACAAATGGGTTGAGTCAGAAGGCGATATCGCTGATGCAACTATGTGGGAAGTAAAAGTAGATGATGGCGTGACACTTGAAGAAGTTAAGGATGCAATCAACTCTGTAGGTATCAGAAACAACCTTAAGAACGTGGGTGAACTACCACTTTCTGAAGAGCTTATTGCACGT
The DNA here is from genome assembly GCA_006222135.1 of Thiomicrorhabdus sp. Classification (GTDB taxonomy): domain Bacteria; phylum Pseudomonadota; class Gammaproteobacteria; order Thiomicrospirales; family Thiomicrospiraceae; genus Thiomicrorhabdus. Next base: position 9,543 of record VCMI01000069.1, read on the forward strand.
GGTGTCGAATCAAGAGTCCTTCACGTTATGTCTTTCTGTAACCCAGAAACAGCGCGTAAAATGACTGACTTCTCTCCTGCAATGGCTGGCTTCCTTCCTTGTCGTGTAAATATCGTTGGTGAAGAAGATGGTCTACATCTTTATACAATGAACATGGATATGGCAATCAAAATGGGTAAGAAAATGCCTCCTGAATTGCTAGAAGCGACTATGAAAGTTCGTAACACTATGTGGGAAATGCTACAAGACGGTAAAACTGGCGCATTCTAAGCTAAGCCTTTTTAAAGTTACCAGGCCTGGCATGTCCTGCGACCTTACAAAACCATGTAAGCGTAGGGTCTGTTAGTTTAACGCCCCAGGTTTAGCATGCAAAAGCCGTAAGAAGATTCAAATCTCTTACGGCTTTTTTCGTTTCTGAGAGCTGATTATTCCATTCAAAACCAGAATAAATGGTTAACCATTCTTAATTACTCCTTAATTACTACTTGCTAATATAATAATATTCTTAACCTACCACAAGATTCTTTTATCAAACTGCAAAAAACATTACGACACCATTAAGACAACCCTTATCATTTCATACACTTAAACGCCCACCCTTCAAGCTCTGACTATCGGCCCATAAAAACGACTTATGGAGCACAAGGTGAATCAGAACTATTAATAAGAGCTCAAAATTATTTGATTACCAATGGCTTATATTTTCATGCATAGTTACTCCTGAATTTTACGCAGATAGGAAGTCTGCCAACAACTGAAGCCTTACGCTGATTATTCCGCAAAGACTTTAAACATACTTAAGAGAGTAAATATAAATGAAAATGACAAGAATCGCTTTAGCTGTTTCAGCTACTATCTTTGCTTCATCAGCAATGGCAACAAACGGAACAAACATGACTGGTGTTGGCGCACAGTCTTCTGCAATGGGTGGAACTGGTGTTGCAGCTTATTACGGTGCTGAGAACGTTATCGTTAACCCTGCTATGATTGGTAAGTCAACAGGTACAGAGTTTTCATTTGGTGGTACAGTATTTATGCCAAGCGTCGCAAGTGATTTAGGGGCTGGTGAAACTGACAGTGCAGCAGACCTTAATGTTATCCCATCAGTCTCTATGACTAGCCGCATAAATGAGAACCTAACATTCGGTATTGGCATGTATGGTACTTCAGGCATGGGCGTTGACTATTTTGATGACGCGACTCTATTAAAAGCACAATCTACAATGCAAATCATGCGTTTCGTACCTACTTTAGCTTATAACGAAGCTAATTTCGGTATTGGTTTCTCTCCTGTGATTCAGTACGGCGCTTTAGATATCAACTACGACGACGGCGGTGCCTTTGGTGCTAACAATGTTGGAACTGGCATGGCACAGGACCTTGGCTATGGTTTTAACTTAGGTGGTTATTTTGACATCACTCCAGAAACAACTATTGCAGCCTCTTACCAGTCCGCTATTGAGATGACTTATGAGAACGTATTATCAACAGCGTCTACACCTTTCAACCCTTTACTTGGTTACACATTCAGTGACGATCTAGAGCAACCTGCAGAAATTAAGGTCGGCTTAGCACACACTATGGGCAATTATATGGTCACAGCAGACTTCAAACAAGTTCGCTGGTCAGAAGCAAAAGGTTACGGTGATTTTGGCTGGGAAGATCAGAATGTTATCGCCTTGGGTGCAAAATATAACTCTAAAAACTACTGGTTAGGTCTTGGTTATAATAAAGCTGACAACCCAATCAAGCCTATGGATGGTACAGCTCCTGAAGGAGGCACTATCAACATGTTCAACAATCTATTCTTCCCTGCGACAACTGAACAACATTTCTCACTAGGCGGTGGATATAACCTTAGTGAAAATGCAACTATCGAGGGTGCAGTAGTATACTCGCCTGAAGTTGAAACAGCTGTAGCGGTTGACGCTGTATTTGGGGCTGGTGCAACATCAACAACTACACATTCTCAACTTGGTTACACAATGTCTGGAGTGGATACACTATTTAGTACCTAGATGATAAATTATAATCATCAAAAGGAGTAAGTAGATGAGCCGCAGAAAATACGACCCAAAACTTAAAGCAGACGTCATTGAAGCCATAATAGAGAGCGGGCGTTCGGCTGCTCAAGTCGCCCGCGATTATGACCTTGCAGAGCATACTGTTTACAGCTGGACCAGAGCTAGTCGT
>VCMI01000070.1 GCA_006222135.1 Thiomicrorhabdus sp.
ACACGACGACTTTTTGCTTTACTTGACCGTCTTTCGACGGCTTGTGTATGTGCAAGCAACGGTCGCCAACCACGGGATTTAATATTGCGTTTGAGTTCACGGCTAATGGTCGATTTATGACGTTTTAACTCGTCTGCGATAGTCGTAATGCTATATCCGGCACGTTTGAGTCCGTAAATGTGATATCTTTCTTCTAAGGTCAGTTGATGATATGTGCTCATTGGGCAACACCTCTTTTGTGTAGGAACTTAAAAGGTAGCTTATCAACTGGCCTTTTTCAATTCCTATAGGTGTTGCACTTACTAGTTGAATCTATGACCATATAGCTGCTCAGCAAGCGCACGATAAGCATCTAACTTCGAAGCGCGAATCGCCATTAATCGACGCTGGCCTGCCGTGTAAGCACCAAAGGTACTTTCAGCACCATAACCAATGCCAGAGATTTTCATCAACTCTGGTTTTTGGCCTACAGTAGAGACTGGTGCCTCAGTCGCCATTAGCTTCTGATGAACCACAACAGATTGAGGATTTTCTTCTGAACAGCACAATTTACCATGAGAACACCCACTTAATACAACAACACTTGCCAGACTTGCAATTAGAACAGCTTGCTTTTTCATTGCCCTATACTCCATTATTTACTCAATTATTTATTTAACATTTAGTGGACTTACTCAGTCAGCACATTGATTAACACTCTTTTTACATCGCAAATTATTGACATAATAAACAGAGTCAATTTGATGCTTTTTATCTATTTTTTAGTGGAACAGCAATCTGGCACTGAATAGGTAGTGCCTATCGACTGACCTTCTTCTGACATATTCATAATGTCATCAACAGGTTTAACTGAAGGGCATCCCGCCAGGAGAACACAACAGACAATCATCATTAAATTTTTTGCCATCATAATGCGATCCTTATTGCCGTTATATTCGCTGCCGTTCACGTAACGCTTAGGTACTATGGATACGAATCTTGTACGGACTGGTCATAAAACATCCCATCAGGAGCGGTATATTGATAAGGATTGGCGTCCTTCGCCACCTTCTCTTTTTCAGCTTTTTCGGCTTTTGCTAACTGCTCCATCACAATCTGCTTTTCAACCATTTTCACGCTTTTTAACAGCACTTGATATTGTTTTTGAATACTTTTGACTCGACTATTAACTTCATCAATTCGGCGCTGTGCTCTTATCATTTTGGAATTCACAGATGTAATCTTTGACAAAACAGCAGGATCTGCCTTGGCCGGGACTGCAGCCGTCGAGTGTGTAACAGCTTCTAGACTCTTATCAATAACACCCTCTCGACCTAGACCGAGTGGATCAAGTACTTCTGATTTAGGAGCGGCTACCTTAGTGGAACTTGCCAAATCCGTGACTAACTGTTCCAGTTGGAAATTAATAGCATCTAATTTTTTCTCTGCCAATTCAACTGACTTAGTGTTTTCTGACATGGAGACGACACTCTGCTCCGAATTCACCTTAAGTGATTCAATCAATGTCATTGTTTCATCATCAACTCCTGCCGAAGAAGCAGCCAAAGCACTCCAAATGCCAATACCAATACCAATTCCAGTCAACACAAGCACGATTAATGTTGAGCTGAAAATAATGATCAGTTTTTTATTGAATCCATATCTTCCGCCGCCATTTGAGGGAGTTGTTTAGTTTGTGCCGCAGCACGTTTAGAAAGAAAGTCATCATTATCGGCCGCTTCATCTACTTTAGAATTTTCAGAGGCGGGCTCAGCGACAGTAGCCGCTTTAGCAGCTACTGGAGGAACCGGAGCCTCTATAGAATCATCAACCTCATCTAATGCGCCCTGCAGTCCATCTGTATCACCAACATCTATATCATCAAGATCTGCTTCTAAAGGAACTTCATCCATGACTGCGGCCGCATCATCAGAAACAACCTCAGACACATCCTCTGTAGAGTCATCAACGGTCGCTTCTAGCTCTGCTTCATCGAGTAGAGCATCAATACTGTCTAAGTCATTTGGATCAAATGTATCGTTGGAGGTCGCCACGTTTTATTTCCTTAATAATATGCCACAAGAAGTCTTGAAAGCGTTCGGACTACTTGAATGTTATTTAATTAAACGGATTGGCTTTAACGCCCCTGAAGGATTATTCGGCAACGGTGCCTGAAAACTCAGTTACACGCTCAAAAATACCTTGATCTACCCAGTAAACAACCGGCAACATGTGAAATTGTCCTATGGTATTTGAGGAAATAGCCCCAAATTCGGTATTTATATGCAAATTCTGACCATCAGAAATGGCAGGATTTTTGACAATTTCAATGGCTACCTGACCTAAAGCATAAAACAGGCCATTTATCTCTTCTTGCTGAGCGTGTAATTTATTTAGGGTAAGTTCCGCTTGATTATAAACAGGCAAAACCGCATAGGTTTGCTGCCATGAGGTAAGACTCTTACGAAGAGAATCTAGACTGGGTGCTTGGCTAGGATACCAAATATGGGTAACCTGAGTTAATTGGTAAAAGTCCAATATAGGACCCACTTGAATCGCTTTATTGAGCGGTATAAAAGTCACTACCGCTTCAAAATCACGCCTGGGCCGGGGTGTAAATTCAAACCTACGACCAGTCACCTTCTGTAGCCAGTGGTAGCGCTCTTTTGAGTGATTGACATTTATTGCGGCCTCAATAGACTGTCCAACCGTTCTTTCTATGGGCTGATATTGATATTGACCCCTTGAATTTAAAGATGACCAGGCCTGGTAGAATTGGGATTCGAGCTTTTTAGACGATTCACTCGAATCTGTTAACACCAATAGATTCCGAAACTGGCTATTATTCAAAACAGAGAGAACCTGATCCAGTCCCTTTGACTTACTCGGAGATAAAGCACGTTCGTGCCCAAAAAGATGATCCATCGAATTAAAGTAGAAGGTTGGAATGCCACTGTTAAGCGCTTGCCACTGTAAAGCCTTCTGCTTTTGCAGAGGACCAAAGATGAAATCAGGATCATAGTATTTAACGATCTCCCACAATTCAAACACCGTCTTATAAATAGCGGTATCAAAGACAGCTAAGGATCCTTGAAAGGAAACCGCTTCCAACGCACCCGTTAACCCAGCAAGCACCTTGTTACCGGCTTGCTCATAAGGGCCTGTGAGAGGCAATAAAACGACTATAATCGATTTTTCTGAGAGGTCAGGAAACTTTAAGGGCTCGTTTGACCCCACATATAAATAGGAATCTAAAGCATTAGATGATGAAGAAGAGTAGGAGGTTTGAGAAGACCTTTTAGCCATGGTTAAATAAAGCTTTAGGACGGCCAGACGTTTTTGAAAAACCGGCAAGACAACCATGCGATTAAGTTGATTAATATAAATTTTAACCTGATTCAGATCATTATTTTTTCGAGCCAGCTCAGCCCGTAGAATAATGATTTCTTGATCAATTCTATCAACCTGATTTTCTAAATAATCATTTTGGGCTATTTGTGTGTTCGAAGTTAAGGGGTTTTGTGGTAGCCCCCCCTGCTTTACAGGCTGACTCCTTATGGAGTTTGCAGGCTGAATAGTCAACAACTCCTGCCACGCCGTTTTTTGAGAGGCAAAGCTTGCCATAGGCAAGATACTGCCGATCAATACAGCTCCCATTATCCACTGCATCACTCTCATAACTTTATGTGCTCAAAGCCATACAACTCATCCCTGCAACACTTATTGACCAAGTGCCTTAGAAACAATTTCATAGACATCTTTAGATACGTTCGGATTCGCCAAAATCAAATTAAGCGCAGAATGCATCTTCTCTCTTCTTGACTCATCATAACGTTGCCAATGGGTAAATGGCGCGACGGTTCTTGCGGCCACTTGAGGATTTATTTTATCTAATTGAATGATCTGCTCTGCTAAGAATTGATAGCCTAATCCATCCTTGCGATGAAACCCTAATATATTTACTCGCCCAAATACGCCCAAAACACTTCTGACACGATTGGGATTAGAAAGCGTAAAATCGGCATGCTTTACTAACTCTTGAACATGCTCAAAGGCATGAATATGATGCGAAGCCGCTTGTAAAGTAAACCACTTATCCAGCACCAAACTATCATCCTTCCAAGTCTGATAAAAGTGCTCTAAGCAACTTACCCTGTCGGCATGGTTTGAATGAGAGATAGTCTCGAGCGCAGCCAATACATCCGTCATATTCTCTTGCTGATAATACTGCTCTTTACCCAATACAAATTGCTGGGGCAATAGCATTAAATAACGTAAACAGGCATTTTTTAACTTACGAGATGCTATGTCATCCTTATGATAGCGGTAAGCGCCTCCAGACTGATTCAAGCGATTATAAATCGCCAATAGATCCGCTTCAAAGTGTTCTGCTAAAGCCGTTCTCAACCACTGATGCGCGTGGTACACCGCATCCACATTGATCTCTGCAAATTGTTCACCAATATACGTTAAATCTGGCAACGTAATGGTCAATGACACTAACCCAGAATCCGCCAACTGATCGTTTAAGATGCCTGAAAAGGCTTTTTTCATGGCTGACGAAAACACTAATGGCTGACTCTTTTCATAACATTCTATATTTGCTTTTAACGTGTTTAATGCGAGAACCTGGAAAGACTCCCAGCGTACAAAGCTGTCTGAATCTGCAGAGGCCAATAAACTTAACTCTGAATCACTATAGTCATATTCAAGATGGACCGGCGCAGAGAAACCTCTTAATAAAGAAGGTACCGGCTCAGCCGTAATCGATGTGAAAGTAAATGTCTCAGTTTGCTGAGTTAAACGCAACATCACCTCTTTACCTTCACCCATGATTTTGGCCGCGCTGTCAGAATCAGGCGTTAGCTCTAGCAGATCGCCTTGCTCTGAAAGAAGTGCCATTTTAATGGGAATAAGAAGTGGTTTAAAGTCTGTCGTTTTGCCCGCTAAGTATTGATGGCACTTAATTTGATAAGTCTGTAATGTTGCATCGTATAGCGTCTCAATTTTTACACTCGGTGTTCCCGCTTGTATATACCAAGCGTACATTTGTGCGAGATCGACGCCATTGGCATCCGCCATTGCATTTCTAAAATCAGCCACCGTAACCGCTTGGCCATCATGCCTTGCAATATATAAATCCATCCCTTTGCGGAATCCAACTTCCCCGAGTAGGGTATGGTATAAACGAACAACTTCTGCCCCTTTTTCATACACTGTCAAGGTGTAGAAGTTATTCATCTCAATATAAGATTGAGGTTGAATAGGATGTGCCATCGGACCAGCATCCTCAGGAAACTGATTACTTCTTAAACGTTTCACGTCTTCAATCCGCTTCACAGCCGGAGATAACATATCGGCCGTGAATTCTTGATCTCTGAAAACCGTTAACCCCTCTTTTAGAGTTAACTGAAACCAATCTCTACACGTCACCCGGTTTCCTGTCCAGTTATGGAAGTACTCATGTCCAATGACCGCTTCAATCCCTTCATAATCGACATCAGTAGCCGTATCTGGCTTGGCTAATACAAACTTAGAGTTAAAAACGTTCAAACCTTTATTTTCCATCGCACCCATATTAAAGTCATCAACAGCGACAATCATATAAATATCTAAATCGTAACTTAAGCCAAAACGCGCTTCATCCCACAGCATCGATTTCTTCAGAGATTCCATCGCATGGTCACACTTATCTAAGTTTCTTGCTTCCACATAAATCCTTAGAGCGACTGGTCGTTTTTCTGCGGTGATAAACTGATCTTCAACACACTCTAAATTACCCGCAACTAACGCAAACAGATAACAGGGTTTTTTATGCGGATCTTGCCATATAGCATAATGGCGATTACCATCAACATCCCCTGATTCGATTAGATTACCATTGGATAATAACACCGCATTATCAGCTTTATCTGCAATAATCTTAGTGGTAAATAACGTTAAAACATCCGGACGATCGAAGAAGTATGTAATCTTTCTAAAACCTTCTGCTTCACACTGTGTACAGTAATTACCACTGGTACGATACAAACCCTCTAAAGCTGTATTCTTCTCAGGCGAGACAATTGTTTTAACAGTCAATTCAAACTCACTCAAGTCAGTCATTAACGTCAAGCTTTCGGCATCAACCACACACTGATCAATGACTTCTTGCCCATTCAATAATACCGAGAGTAGCTTCAACTCTTCACCCGCTAAAACCAGGCTTTCACTCGTAGACACACGCTTTATTTGCATCGTATTAATGACCTGTGTTTCGGTTGGGTGCAAGTCAAACTCGAGCAACACGGAACTAATTTCAAATTTCGGTGCTTGGTAATCTTTTAAATAATGAACAATAGGTGATTCAGAGGGCATGAAAAGTCTTCTTTTATAAATATAACAAACAAAAAGCCTTTCTATCATTTAGATAGAAAGGCTTTTATAAACATAGCGATCAGTCTTGCAGAGAGATCAATTAATATGAAAACTCAGCGCGACGATTTTTAGTCCAAGCTGATGAATTATGAGCCTCATCTACAGGGCTATCTTCACCATAACTGACGACAGTAATACGGGCTGGACTGACACCTTCAGAAATCAAAGCATTTCGAACGGCCTGAGCACGACGCTCTCCCAATGCAAGGTTATATTCGCGACTACCGCGCTCATCAGTATGACCCTTAACGCTGACTGACAAAGACTTGTCTAACATCATATAGTCAGCATTCCCTTTAATAACTTGGTAGTCAGCTGATTTAACATCAGAACGATCAAAGTCAAAATGAACTACTTTGCCTTCGATAGTGGCTAATAACTCTGCTTTTTGAGCTTCTAGAGCCTCTGCAGCTGCAAGTTGAACTGCAGCAACATCTTGCTCAACTTGATCTGTAGCTATCTGCTTAGCTTCTGGATCAGCCTCTGTAGTTTTTGGTGCAGAACTACACCCTACTAATGCTAAGCCCAAAAAACCTACCAAAAATAATTGTTTAATGTTTTGAATAGACATGCGTTTTACACCTTAATTTATATGAATTTATACAGTGCTAATATACCTGAAATGAGATAAAAGAAAAGTGCTTTAGGCTTCTAAAACCGATTATAGGCGGTCATTATCCAAAATAACTGAAAATATTGAGTCCTCGAGCTAACAAATAAACGTTAAAAACCAATCTCTATAGAATAACAGGGTAAATGAGCTACTTTTATGAGCAGATGAAAAGCATAAAATTATCACGCTCTGCTCACCTTTTTCACACGATCATCATTAGGGAATAAATTTATTCAAAGCAATCCGAAAGCAAATATTTCAACTCAAATAGAAAATCCAGCCAAACTTTGCAGCATTCCCTTATTATGGATGGTTAATTCCTTTTTTTCCAAGTCACTACGTTATCAGCATGAAATTTAGCCAAAATTCGTGAAACCGTTTCAGGGGTAAGCCCCAGATACAAGGCAACATCTCGATGTAGAATCCCTAAACGAAATACATCTGAGGCATAACCTCGACCTGCATGACGCTCAACCATATGCCAAATAAATTTAGCGACTCTTAGATCTGCGTGTCGTTTCGACAATAATTCAGAATGCAGTCGACTCTCATTGACCTCTTTACTCATCGCTGAAAAAAGCTTGTGATTGAGGTTTGGGATCTGCATAGCTAAATTGCACAATTGAGAATATGGAAAACTACAAACACTCACTGTATCGATCGCGATGGCATTAAATGCATGCACATCAAATTGCAACGCATCAATTCCAACCATATCTCCTGGAAGGTAAAACCCCTGTATTATCTCATCACCTAGACCAGAGAACGAATATAGCTTGATAACACCCGCTCTAACAACATACAAAGCAGTGAACTTGTCGCCCGCCATAAAAAGATGCTGATTCTTTTTTAAGGGTGCTTGACGCTCTACGATACTGTCCAAACGACCAATATCTTCTTTCATCAATCCATTCGAAAAACATACTTTTTGCAGACCACAATTTTGGCAACAGGCACTGAATCCAGTTTTAACTTCACTCATAACCTAACCTATAACAACAGAAATTATTTTTTTCATCAGAAGTACGGATTGTAGCGTACTTACAGAGTATGACCTATCTATTTAGTAAATTTGCGTGCTCTATATTTATTTAAGAATTTAATAAAGAAATAAGACATTTAGGGATCTGTTTGATAAACCAATTGTACTGAAAGTGTACTGAAAATCTACCTAAAATTCTATTTGATTATTTTTTAAGCAACTTGATAATTATTGGCTATATCAAAGAACTTAAGCACCCTTTTATCGACTTACACACAAAGTTATCCACAGCTTTTGTGGACAAGATATCTATAATTTTCTATAGGGGTATAAATCTATTAATAGGGTTCCAATAGTTTATTATCAACAGCTTACGCTTATATCATAAAGCCATTAATAGATTTAAAATTTAAAATGAGACAAAAGCTTGTCAAGTCTTTTTTCAGGTTATTCACTGTTTATTTTGAGAGCGCCAAATTCAGTAATACTTATCGGATATGGTAAAATTATCCCCTATTTAAGATTATTGTAAATAATCACATTAATCTACTACCCCTGCATTGACAAAAGGCTCCACATGGCAAAGATTCTAGGTATCGGTAATGCCGTTTTAGACATTATCCTCACTGTTCCTCATTATCCTCATGAAGACGAGGAGATTCGTGCCGTTAAAAAGTCCACCGTAGTGGGCGGTAACGTCAATAACTCTTTATATGTTTTGAATCAGCTTGGTCACGCTACTGCGATTTGCACAACCGTCGCGGCAGATAGTGAAGCCAAAATATGTCTTTTAACAGGTTTAAAAAGAGCGTAATATCAGCACAGATCATATTCAAAAATTTATCAAAGGACGCACGCCTAGCTCATTTGTAACGCTCAATGCCGAAAATGGTCATCGCAGTATCGTGCATTTCCGTGACTTACCTGAGGTGACCTTCGATTTTTTTGCCAAAATAGAAATTGAAGAGTATGACTGGTTACATTTTGAAGGCCGAAATTTAGAACATTTGCCAGGTATGCTGAATATTGCAAAGACCTTTTTGTCCAACCAACCAATTTCTTTAGAAATAGAAAAGCCACGTGACGGCATTGAAGAGTTGATCCCACTTGCGAATCTAGTCATTTTTTCACATCACTATGCTCAGGCAAAAGGCTTTAATGATGGCCATGCCTTACTGTCGGAAATTCAGAAAACAACGAGTCACTCAAACTTGGTATGTACTTGGGGTAATCAAGGAGTCTGGTACGCCTCTCCAAACGGAGAAGTGTTGCACACGCCAGCAGAGGTAATTAATCCTGTGGTAGACACCTTAGGGGCTGGCGATACTTTTAATGGCGGATTGATTCATTACCTTATAGAGGGCTTTTCGTTAAGCGAATCTGTCAATCAAGCGAACAAACTGGCGGCACAAAAATGTCGACAGCATGGTTTGGATAAACTCTTAGAAGTTAAGCAGACGGATAAACCGTTAGCCAATATGAAACAATTGAGTAATGCAAAGACTCTAATTGTTAATTCGGGATCACAATCGGTTCTTCTCATTAAGCATGAAGAGTCCGTAAAAGCGTATCTCAATAACTGTCCACATCAAAACGTACCCCTTAATGAAGCCTATAAGATTGATGTAAATCCTTTTGAAAAAACGATGAAATGCTCAGTGCATGATGCCTTTTTCAATATTGAAGATGGGGTTTGTATAGAAGGACCTTGCTGGAATGAAGCTCTGGCAACCGTTGACATTCGAATTGATGACAAAGGTGATATCTTTCTTGGAAGTTAATTTCGAGAAATAGAATAGATTAGGATAAAGCTGAGATAATGATTGATAAATATAAACTGACCAGGCCTGGTCAGTTTATAAACACGGTGTCTTAAACCTTTAAAAAGACTCTAAAGTCAGTAAACAACCGAAAGGTAACTTACTTAGCAACCTTAGTTGCAATATGACGCTGTCTATAAGCTTCGTAAACGGTGACACCAGTAGCAACCGATACATTCAAACTTTCCACAACACCCATCATTGGAATCGCGGCTAGGTAATCACAAGTCTCTCTAGTAAGGCGTCTTAAGCCTGTGCCTTCTGTTCCCATAACGATACCAATCGGCCCCGTAAAGTCTTGGTCATAAATGGTCTGTTCTGTATCACCATCTAAACCAACCATCCACACACCGGCTTGTTTCATCTCTTTAATAGTACGCGTCAAATTAGACACTACAATTAATTTAACGTTGTCTGCTGCACCTGAAGCCACTTTACGTACCGTTGGACTCATTCCCACCGAGTTATGCTTAGGAATAATAACGGCATCCACACCAACAGCATCCGCTGTACGCAAGATCGCACCTAAATTTTGTGGATCTTGCACTTCATCTAAAAAGATAAACAATGGATTAGTGGTCTTCTCGATAAGTGAGACTAAGTCCGATTCATTTAGATCAGGTTGCTTAGCCACTAAGGCCATGACGCCCTGATGATTGCCATCAACCTTATTGAAAGCGGATTTAGTCACATATTCTGGTGACAGACCTAAACTGACTGCATAATCATATAGAGATTGCTGACGATTATTCAGCTGACCTTTAATGAAAGACAAGGTGTAAACCAACTGCGGAGCTTGTTTAACAAACTTTTCGACCGCATGTAATCCGTATATAACTTCTTGTTTCACGATTATTCTTGCCCTTTAGAAGCAGGCTTCTTACCCTTACGGTAATAACGCTTTTTGCGCGGACGCTTCTGCTCATCACCTGCGTCAGAAGAATTACCCTTCTCACCGACACTTGAATCGTCTTGTGTAGCCTCATCCGCATTCACTTCAGTAGACCCACCAGAGATAAAACGTAAATCAACTTTACGATCATCTAACTTGACCTGTGCAACCTGAACTCGGATTCGATCGCCTATACGATAAACTTTACCAGTACGCTCTCCTTTAAGACAATGGCGAGCATTGTCATAATGGAAGTAATCTTCACCCAACTCAGTGATGTGGACTAAGCCTTCAACATATAACGGCTCTAATTCGACGAACAGACCAAAGTTTGTAGCGGCTGTTACAACGGCCTCACACTCTTCACCCAAACGGTGTGATAAGAACTCACACTTCAAAAAGGTAACAGCATCACGCGTGGCTTCATCTGCTCTTCTTTCAGTATTCGAACAGTGTTGACCCAATTCAGCCATTTTCGCTTCATCATAAGCAAAACCTTCGGCACCTGTTTTCTTCCAAGCATGCTGAATCGCACGATGAACCAACAGGTCAGGATAACGACGGATTGGAGAGGTAAAGTGCGTGTAATGCTCATAATTCAGACCAAAGTGACCTTTGTTCTCTGGATGATAGACAGCCTGATTCATACTTCTAAGCATGACCGTTTGCACTAAATGCTCATGTGGTTCACCGGCAACTTTTGCCATTACGGCCGCATAATCATGTGCCGTTGGCTCATCACCACCTTGAAGCGTCAAACTGAAATCACCTAAGAAGGTTCTTACATTCTTTAAACGCTCTTCCAGAGGCTTTTCATGCACACGATAGACAATCGGAATCTTATGCCACTTAAGGTAACGGGCGGTTGCCACGTTTGCCATTAACATACACTCTTCAATCAGCTTATGTGCGTCATTACGAGTCACCGGAACAATCTCTTTAATCTTAGAATCATCATCAAACACGATACTTGTTTCAGTCGTATTAAACTCTAAAGCGCCACGCTCTTCGCGTGCTTTCTGTAGAACTTGATAAAGTTCATACAAATCTTCTAAGTTTGTTAACTGCTCAGAGAATTCTTCGCGATACTCACTCTTTTTATTCGTCAGGATATCGTTAACTTGGTTATACGTTAAACGCGCCTTAGAATTCATGACCGCTTCATAATACTGACTACGCTCTAACTTACCGTCTTCGCTAATGGCTAGATCGGCCACCATACATAGACGATCAACATGTGGATTTAATGAACACAAGCCATCTGATAGTTTAGAAGGTAACATCGGCACAACACGTTGTGGGAAGTAAACAGAGTTACCACGCTTAATCGCTTCTTTATCTAACTCAGTGCCTGGTTTCACATAATGCGAAACATCTGCAATCGCAACCACTAGACGCCAACCATTCTTACGACGTTTAGCGAAGACCGCATCATCAAAATCTTTCGTGTCTGCGCCATCAATTGTCACTAGTTGCATACTACGAAGATCCTTACGACCTTCTCTTTCCGCTGCGGTGACTTCATCAGGAATCTCAGCTAATTCAGCCAATAACTCTTCAGACCACTCATTCGGAATACCGTAGGCATGAATAGCTGATTCAATCTCCATACCCGGTGCCATATAGTCGCCAACCACTTCAACAATCTTACCAATTGGCCCAGAACGAGCCGTAGGCTGATGCAGAATCTCGACTAAAACGACCTGTTCTTCCTTCGCGTCCAACAAACCATCTTTAGGAATAAAGATGTCTTGTGTTAAACGGTTATTATTTGGTCGTACCCAAGAGAGACCACTTTCGTGATTCAGACGTCCTAAAACTTGTTGAGTCTTGTGTTCAACAATTTCAACAACAGCGCCTTCTTTGCGACCACGTCTATCTTCACCGACGACCGATGCGATAATAATGTCACCATGCAGGACTTTTTGCATCTCTTTTTCAGATAAGAAAAGATCCTTGCCAGCTTCTTCAGGGACGAGAAAACCATAACCATCAGGATGCCCTAAAACACGACCTTTAATAAGGTCCATTTTTTCTAGCAGTCCAAATGCGCCACGGCGGTTACGGATCAATTGACCATCGCGAACCATCGCCTTTAGGCGTCTTGACATAGCTTCATAACGTTCTTCATCGTCTTCATCAACATCTAGCGCTTTTGCTACTTGATAAAGTCTTAGAGGCTTTTGTGCTTCTTCTAGCGCCTCAATAATAAATTCACGACTTGGGATTGGATTTTCATATTTGTCAGCTTCACGCTGAGCATGTGGGTCTTGTTGACCAGGTGCGTTTTCTGTAGTCACTCTATTCCATCTAACATTGAAAACGCCCTCTTAATTTATCACTCATCTCTATTTCATAGGGTGATAATTAGGGCGTTATATTAAAAACAGCGCACATTATAACAAAAAGTTTGCGCACTTAGGGCATTACTGTCAACTCTGCTGAAATACCTCTCATTTCTTTCGAATAGAGCGCCTTAAACAGCTGGTTTATGGTCGACTGAATGGCCTCTTCTAAGACAGGATGATAGAACGGCATTTTGACTAAGTCGAGCACCGTCATCTCATTTTCAACCGCCCAGGCCAGTAGATGTGTCAAATGCTCTGCGCGGGGCATCATCAATTCGCCGCCAATTAATTTTTTAGTCTGCTTATCCGCATACAAACTAATAACCCCCTGATCTTCAGCCATCACAATTGCACGACCATTATTTTGGTGCAGATTAAATGATGCCACCTCCGTCTCTGTGAGATCTAAATCTTGGTAATTAACGCCAAAAAAACCAATTTCCGGATCTGAAAAAGCGATCCCTAATGAAGTTTTACGTTGATATGCTTGCACTTCAGGAAAGGCCATGGCATTTAACACAGCCACTTTCCCCTCAAATGCTGCTTCGTGCAAAATGGGGCGAAAACCATTGACGTCCCCAGCAATAAAGATGGGTAAATCCTGTATTTGCATGGTATTTACATTAAAAGCGGGCATACCACGTTCATTTAGCTTAATGCCTGCCGCCTCTAAATCAAGACGGTCGATATTAGGACGCCTACCCAATGAGGCTAAGATCACATCAACTTCAACACTCAATCCATCTACCTTAACCTTCACTCCCGTCGCTGTCTCCTCTAACTCTGCGGCCATTCCTAAGTGAATCGGAAACTCATTGCTTAGAATTTTAATCGCTTCATCAACGACGGTTGGACAAGACAAGCCACCCAGAGTCTTTTGCATTTCAAAACCAATAACCTCTACGCCCAGCCTTGAAAGAGCCTGACCCAACTCTAAGCCAATAACACCCAAGCCAATGACAGCCACCTTTTTTGGCAGAGCCTTTAATTCAAAAATCTCATCACTTGTTAACAACTTATCGTGTGATATTGACCATGACCCAGGCAGAACAGGACGCGAACCTGTGGCAATAATAATGCGCTCTGCCTCAATGATTTCGCCATTTACTTCTAACTGATTAGGTCCAATAAATTTAGCAAAACCCTTTATAAGCTGAGAATCTTCTAGAGTATCCGTTGTACCCGACTGGACACCTCCCGTAAACCGATCTCTTAGCCTCCTGACCCGCTTTAAAATAGCCTCATCATCAATAGACAAAATATCGGCGCCTTTTAAACCAAACTCAGAGAATAATTTTCGTTTATGGAATTGATTGGCCGATTGAATGAGCGCCTTAGAAGGCATGCAACCCACTCTTGCACAAGTAGTACCAAACGGACCCCCATTAATCATGACGAAACTATCTGTCTCATTTCTAATGGCACTCAATGCAGACAATCCTGCCGTTCCTGCACCAATGATTGCATATTTCACTTTTCTCATTTAAAACTCCTAATTCTGGCTATTCATAGCTCAACTCTGGTTTGCGCAATCAAGAACGCCACTTTATTAAATCAATCATAAATCAAGTCAAATAAAATAAAAGTAAAAGATATAAAATATACGTATAAATAGATAGGTCATGACAATGCTTTTAGGCTCATCAATATTTGTGTTTTATTAAACGGTAAACTCATCTAAAATAGAAAGCCTCTCAATCCTCAATGGACCTGTTTTGCGCTCTATTAACTACCTTACAGCATTCTCCATAATGCTCATTTTTGCAAGCCTTGCTTTAAAAACATCCCAAGCCCAAGCAGAGGCTTCAGATAGCGCTTACCTGATTCAAAACTCCATTGGAGAGAGAATAAATGATGTTTTTATTGGTGACTTGGCTGAAATCCGAAAACGCCGAATCTTAAGAGTCCTTGTCAGCTACAATCGAACCAATTTTTTTCACACCATTAAAGGCCAACGCGGCTTAGAAAGTGATTTAATCCAAGCCTACATAAAATACCTAAATCGCGGGCCGCGCAAAGAACGCTACCAAACCCATGCTGTGTTTCTAGCCCGACCTTTTAATAAATTATTTTCAGAGCTTAAAGCAGGGAAAGGCGATATTATCGCCTCCGGATTGACTATCACTCCAGAACGACAAGCAACTGTCGATTTTACGATCCCTTACATTAAAGACATACAAGAGATTTTGGTATCAAACAAGCACTTAGCCGCCGTGCATCGCCTAGAAGACCTCTCCGAAAAACAAATTATCGTGGTCGCAAACAGCAGCTATATTATCCATCTTGAACAAGCTAACCAAGCCCTCGGAAGACTAGGCTTACCCGGCATAGAAATCATCCATGCCGATCCAGCCCTCGAGGCCGAAGATTTGCTTGAAATGGTTAATGCAGGCCTGTTTGAATATACGGTGGTCGACAATCATATTGCAGAGATTTACCAATCAAAGTTTACGGACCTGAAAATCTATGAAGATTTTATATTTCACTTTGGAGGTGAGATCGCTTGGGCCATCAACCCAAACCAGCCCGAGCTTATGAAGTCTTTAAATGATTTTATCTACAATTTTGCTGCACCAGGTCGCTTACTGGGTAACAGCGTCTACAAAAAATACTTTAAAAATCCCTTTTGGATCGAAAAACCACTCTCCTTAACGGCATTAAACACAATCCCATGCTTACAGTATTATTTTGAAAAATACGCTGATTTTTATGGTTTTGATTGGTTTTTAATTGCCTCTCAAGCTTACCAAGAATCCAGATTCAAACGGCACCTAGAAAGCTCCGCTGGCGCTTATGGCATTATGCAAATAAAATATTCCACGGCGAGTTCAAAGGTCGTCAATATTCCTAATATAAAAAACTTAGAAGATAATATTCACGCGGGCGTTAAGTATCTTGCATTCATTAGAGACCACTATTTTTCAAAACCAGAATACTCTCCTGAAGATCGAATCAACTTCTCATTAGCCTCTTATAATGCCGGACCAGGGCGTATTCGAAAACTGCAAAGAGAGGCCGAAGCACGTGGACTTGACCCCTATAAATGGTTTTATAATGTTGAAATATTAGCCCGTCAATCCATTGGCCATGAAACCGTTAATTATGTTACTAATATCCAGAAAACAATGATTGGGGTGCGATCGTCCTTTGAACTCTCAAAAAAGAAACGACGAATTAAAAACGAGCATTTTTGAGACGCTTGAAGAGATGGATTACATGAAAGAAGCAGAAGACTTTGAAGATAATGAAAACTTAGAAGAAAAACCATAACAGAACAGTAAACCACCACCCTTTAGAGATAGCGTAACGACCCCCTCAAACAAAAACTACATCAATATAAATTAATTTTAAGAGGATCTAGACTCGATAAAGGTGAGATAAGTCGTTGCTGATTTAGAGATATTAGGCCAGTCACTACAAACCCTTAACGTTTTAAAATGAAAGAAGTGAATTCTACCCCTTTCCACTCGGGAATTACTTTTAAACGCCTATTAAGGTCGATATACTCGTATATTTTTAAAGCCCTCATCTATTAGGTATTGAGCATGCAACTGACTCATTACACCCTTTTCACAATACAAAACATACTCTCCTAACGGATCTAAATCCTTAAAATGACGTTTCAAATCATAAAATGGAATGGTCAAAACACCAGCAACCTCTAGAGCAGATGCGGCGACTTCATCTTCACGACGAATATCAATAACGACCATTCCTGGCTCTAGTGACTTAACCACCTCAACGGCCTCAGCTTGATTTACATCATCAATAATTGAGTCAACAGGAATGGATTTAGATTGTTCAATCGCCGCATCCAGCACCGTATAATCAAAACGAGCCGCCTCTTTTTCCATTCTTTTAAAAGAACTATTAATCACTGGATTTTTTGAAATAACACCACAGTATTCAGGCATATTTTCAGCAAAATGGCGCGTTCCAATTTGGTTTGCAATCGAAATAATTTCAGGTTTATTCATCGTTGCCAAGGGGCGTAAAACCAACTTAGTGGTGGCTTGATCAATCACAGCCAGGTTACGCAAAGTTTGACTACTCACTTGAGCGACACTCTCCCCTGTCACTATGGCATCAATCCCCATGTCATCTGCAATCCTCTCCGAAGCCATTAACATCAAACGTTTCAGAGTTACCCCCATATAACTTTCATGGGTTGAGCGAAAAATCTCAGTTACAACGTCCTCAAAGGGAACGGTTATAAATTTCACTCTATGCGAAGCGCCAAACTGCCCCCACAAGTATAATGCAACCTGCTTCACCCCAATTTCATGGGCCGCGCCACCTAATTTAAAAAATATAAAATGGGTTTTAATACCGCGCTTCATTGTCAAATAGCTGGCTACCGTTGAATCAAACCCACCTGACATCAATGAAAGCAACTCGCCTTGCGTCCCCATCGGAAAACCACCCAAGCCAACCTTACGCTGAGTGATCACATTTAAGGTTCTTTGATGCAGTTCAAACTCAACCTTAACCTCAGGATGATGTAAATCGACTCCCGTCGGATTGCCATGTTCATAAAGGTAACCGCCAACAAAACGTTCCATCTCAAAAGAAGTTGTTTCATGCGTCCCTGTTCGCTTGGCTCGCACTACAAAGGTTTTACCCTCAATACTCGATAAAGCATGCTCAGCCACCTTTTGAGCGATTAGGGGCAGATCTTCACCCGTCTCGTATTGAACCACTTCTAAAAACTGTTCAACACCTGGTGTTTGGCTGAGTATTTTTCTGACGGCATCATTTAAAGTATCATCAGCTTGCACTTCAATCTTATCCCAGAAGCGTTTAATCATAATGTCTTTATCGACACGGCGCAGTAAGGTGCGTAAATTATCACTCACCTGGCTAATCATCTTTTTCTTGACTGGCGCGCCTTTAATCATGATCTCTGGAAACAACTTAACGATAAATCTCATTCAATACTCTTTTAACTATTTTATTTATATAGGGATTCACTGCGAACCAAATTAAAAACTAACCCTGAAGCAGCTCGTGGACATTAGGGATCAAAATATTCTTTACCAGTGACACTCAGGCCTCCACAACACCACTTCACAGTATAAACTCCTCTTACGAACCATCACTCTAGAGCCCTTCCAAACCCGAGGAATTCAGTAAAAAGACTGGAATCAGCGCCTAAGGCTTTATCTAGTGCGCTATCAATGGCGACGGTTTTAAAATAGAAAAACCCTAGAGGTCTTGGAAAACCGACGACAATCCTGCTCTCCTTAATAAGCGCTACCCACTTATTAAGGAGTACTTTCAAACAGAAACAAGTCAAAATTATGGGTATTGTACACCGCTTCCACTTTGCTTAAAACCATACTCCAAGGATAAGAATCCAGACCTCTAAAACACTATTAAAAAATGCTTCTAAAAATATTTGAATTGATAAAAACGCTTAGAGCATGTTAAWATTCATAAATCCGTTTAACATTTATTTAAATTTAATACAGCAGAGAGACTCTCGATGAAAAAGATTAGATCAAGTATTATCAAGTGATGGCACTTCAGCAGAATTAGAGCTAGTTATCAAAAGACGTTATGGTTGCATGTAAGGATATTGCATACAAACTAAGTCAAGGTGAATTAGCCGGCATCCTAGGCACAACTGAAGATGAAAACATCCAAGGTGAAACTCAGAAGATGTTGGACGTTATCTCTAACGATCTTTTAAAAGACATCCTTTGCGCTAACCCGTATGTTAAGGGTGTTGGTTCAGAAGAAGAAGACTTCACTCTTGCAGGTCAACCAGATGGTAAGTTCCTAGTAACTTTCGATCCATTAGACGGATCTTCAAACATCGACGTTAACCTTTCTGTTGGTACTATCTTCTCTATCTTAGAAGCCCCTGCTGACAACCGCACGGGTGCTGATCAAGAAGTGTTCTTACAAGAAGGTCGTAAGCAAGTGGCTGCAGGTTACGTTCTTTACGGACCATCTGCTTTATTAGTCATGACAACAGGTAACGGTGTTAACTTGTTCACTTTAGACACAAACATCGGTGAGTTCATGAGTCGTCGTGT
>VCMI01000071.1 GCA_006222135.1 Thiomicrorhabdus sp.
CTCTAGAGCCCTTCCAAACCCGAGGAATTCAGTAAAAAGACTGGAATCAGCGCCTAAGGCTTTATCTAGTGCGCTATCAATGGCGACGGTTTTAAAATAGAAAAACCCTAGAGGTCTTGGAAAACCGACGACAATCCTGCTCTCCTTAATAAGCGCTACCCACTTATTAAGGAGTACTTTCAAACAGAAACAAGTCAAAATTATGGGTATTGTACACCGCTTCCACTTTGCTTAAAACCATACTCCAAGGATAAGAATCCAGACCTCTAAAACACTATTAAAAAATGCTTCTAAAAATATTTGAATTGATAAAAACGCTTAGAGCATGTTAAAATTCATAAATCCGTTCAATATTTTTTAAATTTAATACAGCAGAGAGACTCTCGATGAAAAGATTAGATCAAGTATTATCAAGTGATGGCACTTCAGCAGAATTAGAGCTAGTTATCAAAGACGTTATGGTTGCATGTAAGGATATTGCATACAAACTAAGTCAAGGTGAATTAGCCGGTATCCTAGGCACAACTGAAGATGAAAACATCCAAGGTGAAACTCAGAAGATGTTGGACGTTATCTCTAACGATCTTTTAAAAGACATCCTTTGCGCTAACCCGTATGTTAAGGGTGTTGGTTCAGAAGAAGAAGACTTCACTCTTGCAGGTCAACCAGATGGTAAGTTCCTAGTAACTTTCGATCCATTAGACGGATCTTCAAACATCGACGTTAACCTTTCTGTTGGTACTATCTTCTCTATCTTAGAAGCCCCTGCTGACAACCGCACGGGTGCTGATCAAGAAGTGTTCTTACAAGAAGGTCGTAAGCAAGTGGCTGCAGGTTACGTTCTTTACGGACCATCTGCTTTATTAGTCATGACAACAGGTAACGGTGTTAACTTGTTCACTTTAGACACAAACATCGGTGAGTTCATGTTAACTAAGCCTATGTTACAGATTCCTGAAGAGACAGCTGAATTCGCTATCAACATGTCTAACCAACGTTTCTGGGAACCAGAAATGAAGCAGTACATCGATGACTGTTTAAAAGGTGAAGATGGTCCATTAGGTAAGCGTTATAACATGCGCTGGGTTGCTTCTATGGTAGCTGAAGTTCACCGTATTCTTATTCGTGGTGGTATCTTCATGTACCCTTATGATAGCCGTGACCCATCAAAAGCTGGTAAACTTCGTCTAATGTACGAAGGTAACCCTATGTCTATGATCGTTGAACAAGCTGGCGGCGCTTCTTCTACAGGTCGTATGGACATCATGGACGTTGAGCCTAAAGACATTCACGACCGTGTCCCAGTTGTACTTGGTTCTAAAAATGAAGTTGCTAAAGTTGTTGCTTACCACAAAAAGTAAGCCTTTAGTTATACTGAGTTAAAAAGCACCCGCTATTGCGGGTGTTTTGCTTTTAAACATACATTCTTAAAAAGGAATTAACCATGGGTTATTCTGCTGTTCCAGCTGGTAAAGACTTACCAAACGACATCAATGTTATTATTGAAATTTCTGCCTTCGCAGCCCCTATTAAATATGAAGTCGATAAAGACACGGATTTAATCTGGGTTGATCGACTACAGGGTGCGACTATGTCTTACCCTGCTAACTACGGTTACATTAACGACACCTTATCTGATGATGGTGATCCGGTAGACGTTTTAGTTGTAACTCCACATCCTTTAATGGTTGGTTCGGTTATTCGCTGTCGACCAATCGGCATCTTTAAGATGACCGATGATGGTGGAGAAGATGCAAAAGTAATCGCCGTTCCAGTGGATAAATTAACCCCTATCTACTCTAAAATAGAAAAAGTAGAAGATATTCCGCTGCTTAAAGAGCAAGTAGAGCATTTCTTTAGCCACTACAAAGATATTGAGCCAGGTAAATGGGTCAAAGTTGAAGGCTGGGGAGACCTTGATGATGCACGCCAAGAAATCTTAAATGGTGCCAAAGCCTACCAAGAAACTAAATAAAATAGCTTAGGCCTAAACTGAGTTTTCAATGAGAACCTAACTATTATATTTCAAGCCCCTTTCTAGGGGCTTTTTTATATCCCAAAACCACACCCTCTTAAACCCCCTCACCCAGTCCATACTTCACACCCAATTAGAATTTTCTGGTATAATGCGGTACTAATTTTATGATGATTACAGAGAGTAAAAATGACTGCAGAAATTCGTGATAAGCAACTAAGAGCACGCGTTAAGCTACTTGGGAATGTCCTTGGAAAAGTAATTGAGTCTCAAGAAGGTACCGCCACTTATAACGCTGTAGAAAAACTGCGTAAGGGCTACCTAAAGCTTCAAAAAGAAGAGAACCCTGAACTCCAAGCTGAGCTAACCGAGTTTATCGAAGCGCAATCGGCAGAAGAACTGTCGCCGATTATCCGAGCTTTCAACCTTTACTTCAGCCTTGTCAACCTTGCTGAAGAAGAGCACCAATATCATGAAAGACAAGGTCAACTAAAATCAGACGGTCCTTTATGGACAGGCTCAGTCCTTAACACCATTGGCGAATTTAAAGAACAAGGCATGGATGCACAACAGGTGCAAACCCTGTTAAACAAACTGCACTATATCCCAGTCTTTACCGCCCACCCGACTGAATCAAAACGTCGTTCAGTGATGGATAACTTAAGAAGAATATTCTTAGATATCGGTGCCTTAAATGAAGCCGACTCTTATAACAACGAATATGTAAAAGACTCTATCTATCAACAACTAGAATCTCAAGTACAAGTCCTTTGGCAAACTGATGAAGTTCGTCGCCAAAAGCCGACGGTTGAAGATGAAATTAGAAACGGTATCTACTATTTCCGTAAATCTCTCTTTGATGCTGTGCCTGAAGTTTATCGCTATATGGAACGAGCACTTGCCAAGCACTATCCTGATGACAAAATTCAAGCACCCGAATTCTTAACTTTTGGCTCTTGGATAGGTGGCGATCGTGATGGCAACCCATTTGTTACCCATGACACAACAGTAGATGCCTTACTATTACAATCTCGTGCCGTTATCTATGAATACCAAAAACGCATTTTTGACTTAAGCTCAAAACTGACGCAATCACGGTATCTCAGCGACATCTCTCAGGATGTTATTAACCGCTCGACAATCGTGGATACAGATTTAATTGACCAAGTCTTTAAAAAACGTCCAGAACGATTCAAAGATGAACCTTACCGTCGTTTGTTATATCTTATGCATGGTAGACTTCAAAAGAATATCAATTACATAGAAGGTCGCATCAATGGTGAGCATACTGTTAAAAGTCGCTTTGCCTATGAGTGTGAAACTGACTTTCTGGAAGACCTTGAACGGATCTACAACTCGCTTTGCGGACATGGTGATGAAAATGTTGCAAATGAAGAGTTGCAAGATTTAATTCGTCTCGTTAAAACCTTTGGTTTCTACTTAATGCGTTTAGATATCCGTCAGGAATCAAATGTGCATTCGGATGCCGTTGCGGATCTACTTTCTCACCTAGGCGTTGACTACAACAGCCTTGGCGAAAAAGAAAAATTAGATTTACTCGCCAGCCATGTCGCCTCGGCAACCATTATTGACATTCAGCATCTTGACCTTAAAGAGATGACCACTGAAGTCCTTAAAGTCTTTGAAGTCGTACGCGAAATGCGCAAAGAGATCAGCGCAAAAGCCTTTAACAACTACGTTATATCTATGACGCATGAAGCAAGTCACATCATGGAAGTATTGTTTCTTGCTCATCAAACTGGCCTTGCAGGTTTTAATGCTGGCGAACCTTACTGTGAAATCCAAATAGCACCGTTATTTGAAACCATTGAAGATTTAGAGCATATCGTTCCGGTCACTCAAGCGTTATTTGAAAACTCGACCTATAAAGCCTTATTGGAAGCATCCGGTAACCAGCAGGAAATCATGTTAGGTTATTCCGATTCCGCTAAAGATGGTGGTAACCTCTCGTCAGCTTGGAGTCTTTACCAAGCCCAACAACAGATTATGGCTTTAGCAGATACACATCAAGTTGACTGCCGATTATTCCACGGTCGAGGTGGAACAGTTGGCCGTGGCGGCGGACCAACTCACTTCGCTATCCTGTCGCAACCAACCGGTACCGTACGTGGATCAATCAAATTTACCGAGCAAGGTGAAGTGCTATCTTATAAATATAGCAACTCAGAAACGGCAATGTATGAACTTTCATTGGGTGTCACTGGCTTAATGAAAGCCAGTACAAACCTAGTCAAAGACCATATAGAAGACCATCCGGCCTATCTAAGCACGATGAAAACCTTAGCCAAAGACGGCGAGGCTTGCTTTAGAGAACTCACAGATGATACCGAAGGATTCTTCAAATTCTTCTATGAAGCGACCCCTGTGACGGAAATTGGCTTATTAAACATCGGCTCTCGCCCATCGCACCGTAAAAAAGGCAATCTATCTAAATCTTCCATCCGAGCAATTCCATGGGTTTTTGGTTGGGCTCAAGCACGCATGACCTTCCCAGCTTGGCTAGGAACCGGGTACGCTCTAGAGAAGTGGATGAAACAACATGGCGATTCAGAATTAATCGAGATGTATAAAAACTGGCCATTCTTTAGATCTTTAATGAGCAATATCCAGATGACTTTATTCAAGACCGATTTAAAAATTGGGGCTCAATACAGTCTATTAGGTCAAGATCAAAAAATTGCTCAGACAGTCTATAAGTTTATTTCTGACGAACACTCTCGCTCTGTCGAAAGCATTCTTGAAATCAGCGGTATTCCATCATTAATGGCTGATACCCCAGTAATCGCACTGTCTTTAAAACGTCGTAACCCTTATCTAGAGCCATTGAACAATATTCAAATTGCACTCTTGAGACGTTACAAATCAGATAAAGTATCAGATGAAGAGAAAGAGATTTGGCTACCAGTGCTATTAAATAGCATCAATGCCATTGCCGCAGGAATGCGCAATACAGGTTAAACAAGCCGTTAATTCTGGTACAAATCTAAACCCGCTTCTTAGCGGGTTTTTTGTACTCTACCCCCTTTTTCTAAACATTATCCGGCCTCAAGGTGACCAGGCCTGGTCACTTTAAGTACCTAAAACAATCGCTCGTAATGGCTTTAAGCTTCATAGTATTATTATTTGATAGATTTTAAATAGACATCTTTAGAGAATTCAGTTTCAAGTTAGATTTTTTATAAAATAACAGTATAATACGCACCTAACTTAGAACTTCGTAGTTGAAGTATGGTGACAACGGCCTTTCAACACTGTAACGGTGATCCTGTTCAGACGAACCCAAGAGAATATCATGCAAGTTACGCTATTAAAATCAAAACTACACCGTGTTACCACGACTCATGCTGAACTGGATTATGAAGGTTCGTGCGCCATAGACGGCCATCTTCTAGATACGGCCGGCATCCGTGAATATGAACAGATTCAAATCTATAACATCACAAACGGTGAACGCTTTACGACCTATGCGATTCGCGCTGAAGACAATAGCGGGATTATCTCTGTGAATGGCGCGGCCGCGCATAAAGCCAACCCTCAAGACTTGCTGATTGTTGCAACTTTCGCGTCTATGAGTGAAGCTGAAGCAGATGTTTTTAAACCAAAACTAGTCTACTTCGATGCTGAAAATCGTATTACGCATACTTGTAATACCATTGCGGTACAAATGAAAGAAGCAAGCTAATCACCTCCTGCATTATGCGTTAATGCTCTATTTAGCATTAACGCGACGTCCCATGTTGTAACACTTAACTTCTAATATTTAAATTTCTCAGATGAGATTAGCACCTCAACTCGTCGATTTTTGGCAAACTCTATTTCCGTATCGCCTATCACCTGAGGCTGAGTATCCGCAACTCCAATCGCCTGTACCTGATCAGCACGAACACTCCCAACAGCAATCAGCTGCACTACAACACTTGCCGCTCGAGCACTTGATAGCTCCCAATTCGAATGAAATCTACCGCCAACAATTGGCAGTTTATCAGTATGCCCAATCACTTTTATCAAGACAGGTTCAGCTTGCAACGCATATGAATCTTTAAGCAGTTTGGCGAAACGAGGTTTTAACTCGGCGTTGCCGCGGTCAAAAGCAATCTGTTCTGCAAAAACCATTTTGATCTGATTTAACACAGCATCAAATTCTATCTTAATATCTTTCATGTCTGAATTTTTTGAAAAGGTTTCCAATAAACTTTCATAGAGAGGGGATAAATCATTAACAAGCGTCTCTTTAACCTCAATATCAGCAGATGACTGAGGTGGCTCAGCACTCTCTTTGGTCGAGTCACTACGACTCTTAATTGAATTAAGATAGGTAACCTGCTCTGAAGAGAGCCTCCCTTCTCCTGCAAAGGCACCCGTAAGCGACTCAACCGCTTGAGCATATTTGACTTCATCCGTATTTGACATAGCATAGAGCAATACAAACATCGCCATTAAGAGCGACATCAAATCGGCAAAAGTTGTCATCCAGGCAGGACAAGATTTAACCTTCTTTGACATCCACGCCTACCTTTTTAGTCCCTTGTAGATAAGGTGCTAGTAAGTCTCTCATAACAGCTGGATTATGCCTTTCACCAATACTCTGAATGGCTTCAATAATAAACGCTTGGCGGTAAGCTTCTACCTGCGCCCATGACTCTATCTTGTCTGCCATAGGTAACGCATATAAGTTGGCAATCATCGCGCCATATAAGGTGGTTAAAATCGCTACAGACATCGCAGGTCCAATCGATGAAGGGTCACTGAGACTAGACAACATCTGAATTAAGCCAACTAAGGTTCCCATCATCCCAAAAGCAGGTGCCGCATCACCAATGGCACGAAACACACCGGCACTGGTTTCCGCTTTTTCAATCAGGAGTTTGTTTTTTTCTTTGAGCGTTTGCGTCACCACTGGCAAGGAATAACCATCCACCAGCATCCTAACCCCATTCGCAAAGAAGCTATGATTAATCTCATAAGAATCCATCGCCAGAACGCCTTTACCGCGTACAAGATGCAATAAATCTTCTGTGACATCTACTAACGCATTAAGTTCCTTAATTTCTGAATTGATTTTCATCACATAGAATGACATACCGAATGCACTGATAGATTCTTTCATTGAAAAACGAATCATGGTGGCCGCAATCGTGCCTCCGAAAACGATCATAATAGAAGGCGTATTGAAAAATAAGCCAAGAGAAGGCCCCATTGACATCGCAATTAGGACAACACTTAAACCAGAAAACAAACCTATTAATGTTGAAAAACTCATATAAAATAATTTCTTTTTAGCGGGGCCATCTAATTGGCAGATAAGAAAATTGTGTAAGACATCGGCTTAAAATGTGAATTCAATAGATTACGTGCCTATTGATACTCTCTAGCCAAGACATCTGAGTAGAGGATGCTCTTCAATGGAGACAAGAGATGCCTAACTTAGCAAAACATTATCTAATAGCCGGGTATTTCCGAAGGATGCGACGGCCAAAATAACAAATTTTGATTGATTCGGAGTTGAATTCAGTAAGGTCAACGGATCACATATTTGCAGATAATCGACGGCATCAAATCCCTCTAACAAAAGACTCTCAATCCCGACTTTAGTTAAGGCTTTGAAATCTCGATTACCCGACTTTAAAGCCTGAGCAATATCCAATAACACCGTATTTAATTTTGGGGCTATGGCGCGTTGCTCTACACTCAGATATTTATTACGAGAACTCAAGGCTAAGCCATCTTCTGCTCTGGAAATGGGTGCCGCCACAAGGGTAACAGGGATGGTTAATTCATCCACCATTGTCTGGATAACGCGTAGTTGCTGATAGTCTTTTTGGCCAAAGGCGGCCAAGTCAGGTTGAACCATATTAAAGAGCTTGGCGACCACAGTAGAAACGCCATCAAAGTGACCTGGACGAATTGCACCTTCAAGTAAACCCGTCAGACTATAAGGGACGGATATGACTGTTTGTAGTAATCCGTGCGGATACATCTGTTCAACAGTAGGGACAAAAATGGCATCGGCATTTACGGTGTTTAACTGTTGCTGATCGGCCTGAAAAGTACGTGGGTAGCGTTCATAATCTTCATTTGGGCCGAACTGCATGGGATTCACAAAAATACTGACAATGACCTTATCGCATTGCGTTTGTAATAAGGAGACTAAACTTAAATGTCCTGCGTGCAGATTACCCATAGTCGGCACAAAACCCACCTTAAGACCTTGCATTCTCCAGTTTAAAACTTGCTCTCTTAGATCTGGAATGCTTTCAAAAATGCGCATATTAAATCAACCTACTTCATGACAAGGCGCAGGAAAACTCCCTGACTTAACGTCTGCCACATAACTTTGTAAGGCACTTTGTATTGAGCCCGACTGCGCTAAAAAGTTTTTTGAAAATTTCGGAGCCTTACCGACCGTCACTCCTAAAATATCATGTAAAACCAACACCTGCCCGCTGGTGCCTGAACCGGAACCTATACCGATAATAGGAATAGAAAGCTGCTGAGTTATCTTTTTTGCCAAGGCCGAAGGCACGCACTCTAATACCAACATTTCAGCGCCAGCGGCCTGTAATGCCAAAGCATCTGCCAGTAAAACTGCCGCAGACACCTCATCACGACCCTGGACCTTGTAACCATGCTTTTGAACGGACTGCGGTAATAAGCCTAGGTGGCCACATACTGGGATACCCAACTGTGAAAAAGTCGAAACCATAGGTAAAACACGTTGCCCACCCTCCAGCTTGACCATATTCGCGCCCCCCTCTTTCATCAGGCGAGCAGCTGTCTCTAGACTTTTTTCAAGCGTGCAATCTGACATAAAAGGCATATCAGCAATGCACCAGGCCTGGTCATTTCCTCTTTGCACCAGTTGCGTGTGGTAAACCATATCATTCACAGTCACTGGCAATGTGCTCGCATGCCCTTGTACCACCATACCTAATGAATCACCGACCAAAATCATATCGACCCCCGCTTGGCCAATCCAATAAGCATAGGTGGCATCATAAGCGGTTACACAAGTGATAAGATCACCCGCTTGCGCCATTTTTTTATTTGAGAGAGCGATTTACGCATGGATAACTACCTAATAAAGAGCGGATAATGAGCTGTGAAGATAAAAAATGCAGAGTACATTGGAGCCTTAGAGGTGAATTAAGGGCTTTAGATAAGAAGTTTCTAAGTTTAAAATCAACGTTTCGATACTCCCTAAACCAGGGATAACCAGGCCTGGTGACAGTTCGGCCAAAGGAATCAATACAAAATCTCGCAAAGCGATCTCAGCATGTGGAATTGTTAAATCGGTTGTTTTAATGATCTTATCGGCATATAAAAGGATATCCAAATCAATCAAGCGCTCACCCCAATGGCGCTTTTTAATTCGACCCTGATCAATTTCAATCTGCTGCAAAGCAGAAAGTAAGACCGGAGGTGACAATTGAGTCTCAATTTGACAAACGGCATTGATAAAATCAGGTTGGTCATCAGGCCCAAGGGGTTTAGAGCCATAAAACTGAGAACAGCCCACTAAGGCTGTTTCTGGCAATGATTTTAACTGCTCTACTGCAATCTGTAATTGGGAAAGTGGATCTTCAAGATTACTTCCCAAACCGATATAGACATTGGCCATTTTAAGTCAGCTCGCTTATTATTCGGCGGCTTGAGAACGGTTTTTCTGGCTACGCTTACGGTAGAAGTTACGATTTTTACGTGGTTTTTTTGAACGCTCAGGCCTTTCAACTGCGTTTGCAAAAGCAACTTGCTCAACAGCGTCTTTCGCTTGATACTCAGTCCACCAATCAAATACTTCTTGTAACTCTGTCTCACCCGCTGCAGCACGAATCCCCATAAAGTCATATGCGGCTCTAAAGCGCGGATGCTCTCTTAATTTCTGCGCGCGATCACCTTGACGATTTGGCAAACGATATTGGTAACTCCAAATCTCTCTGATTTGTGCCGTAAAACGTTTAGGAATGGCTGTACATTTAATCTGCTGTTCAATAACATCATTTGCCGCTGCGAACATTGCATCCTGGTGATGCATTCCAGAGTCTAAATGTGCGTTCTTGCGTTGTAACATTGGCTCCCAAAGAAGCGCGGCAAACAAGAATGATGGGTTAACCGTCTTACCTTGACGAATACGGCTATCCGTACTCTTTAGCGCTTCGATGACTAACATTCTTGGGAAACCATCTTGCTCTTCACTTAATATCTGATCTGTTAATGGAAACAGGTGCTCAAACATATGATAGTGACGAAGTTTCTCAAAAACCTGGATGGCAACACCGCTGTGAAAGAGCTTTAAGACCTCTTCAAACATTCTGGCGTGTGAGACATCACGTAGTAGAGGTGCCATTTTAACCATCGGCGCTTCCGTATACTTTTCAATTTTAAAACCAAGCTTTGCAGCAAAACGAACGGCTCGAATCAGTCTTACAGGATCTTCACGGTAACGAGTTTCAGGATCGCCAATAAGGCGCATCTGTCCCTCATCCATATCATCCAAACCACCGGTATA
Organism: Thiomicrorhabdus sp.; assembly: GCA_006222135.1. GTDB lineage: Bacteria > Pseudomonadota > Gammaproteobacteria > Thiomicrospirales > Thiomicrospiraceae > Thiomicrorhabdus. Next base: position 10,503 of record VCMI01000071.1, read on the forward strand.
ATCGACAATGGTAAAGTCTTTAATATTGTAATACATTGCATTGACGGTGAAATCTCGACGCCAAGCATCTTCTTCCATAGTGCCGTAAACATTATCACGCACTAGGCGACCCGCATCATCTACTTCACGAGCGGCACCTGAAAACTTACCATTACGTCCAAAACGATCCTTTCGTTCGGTACTGCCTTGACCTTCGCCTTGCCCTCGGAAAGTTGCAACTTCAATTACCAAACGTCCAAAACGGACATGTGCCAATCTAAAACGACGACCAATCAACTGACAACGTTGTTTAAAAACCTGCTTAACTTCATCCGGTTCCGCACTCGTTACGATATCGAAATCCTTAGGTTCAAGACCCAATAATAAATCCCGGACACATCCACCAACTAAATGCGCATCATGACCAGAGCGTTTAAAACCATATAAAACGTCCAAAGCGGCTTTATCCAAATCGCTTCTAGAAATATTGTGCTCATCACGAGTTAAGACTAATGGCTCATCGCCATAGACAGGTACGGTAGGCTTTTTAGGTGGTATGAAATAGGAAGTGATTTTACGAATAATTCGTCGCATAGAGTATGTTCAGTTTTTTATCATTAATTAGCCTACCATTTTAGCGATTTTTGACCAGAGTTCAACGCATTAACCAAGTTTTACATCGATTGTTGGCCGCTCACAGTAATAAGCATCCAATAGCAGCCTGATTACTTCACAAAACACTGTTAATCTTCGTTAAAATGAAAAAACTAATAAACTAAATTCCCTAACACACTCAATCCAATGCACTCTTCCATTAATTACATCCATTTAATAGGCTAATGATTTTGTCTCAAAAAACTCAGTTCAAACATCCGTTACTATCCTACTCGTTAGTCACTCTACAATTCTCTTTGATTACTTTATTAATCTGGCTACTGCCATCGAGTATGACTTGGCAAATTTTGCCACTCCAACTATTGGCTATTTTTATAGGACTTTGGGCTCTGAAAACCATGCATATTGGCCACTTCAATATTGTTCCTGATCCGATGCCTGAAATTAACTTGGTTACAACGGGCCCATACCAATATATCCGCCACCCGATGTATTTATCGATACTATTGTTTTTCTTTCCATGGGTAATACTCCACGTCAGCGGTATTAGCCTACTTGCCTTAGGAGCACTGGTATTCACCCTGCTTTTCAAACTGCATTATGAAGAAAGCTTATTAGTGGAACGTTTAGCGGACTATTCGGTTTATCAGAGCAAAACCAAAAAACTCATTCCATTTGTCTATTAAGGTTTCGATAACAACTTAGGCAAGTTTATTGTCATCTCACGCTTAAAGCGCTTCTCTCTAGTTATTCCTAGCAGAAAGTGCGAAAATAGCGCCCATCTTAAATACATCTAAAAGAATTCAATATGAGCAAATTAAAACCTACGTTATTCAGTGGCATTCAACCTTCTGGCGATCTTATGCTTGGCAACTACATCGGCTCCATAAAAAACTGGGTGACCATGCAGGACGACTACAACTGTCTTTTCTCTTTGGTGAATATGCACGCCATCACGGTTGAACAAGACCCAAAAGAATTAATGAAACGTAGTTTAGATTTTGTCGCACTTTATTTAGCCGCCGGCATTGACCCAAACAAGAGCACCGTTTTCATTCAATCGCATGTCCCAGAACATGCCGAACTGGCGTGGGTTTTAAACTGTTCAACCTATATGGGTGAACTGAACCGTATGACCCAGTTTAAAGACAAGTCTCAAAAGCATTCACAGAACATTAATGTGGGCTTGTATGACTACCCCGTTTTAATGGCGGCAGACATTCTGCTTTATCAAACCGAGATGGTGCCCGTCGGCGCGGATCAAAAACAGCATTTAGAACTGACTCGCGATTTGGCGACCCGTTATAACAACCGTTTTGAAAAAGACCTCTTTAAAGTGCCTGAGCCATTTATTGCACCAGCCATCTCTGGAGGCCGTATTATGAGCCTACAAGACCCTCTTTCTAAGATGTCCAAATCAGATGAAAACAAAGGTAACTTTATCGGCCTGTTAGACGACCCAAAAACGATTCTAAAAAAATTCAAGAAAGCGACCACCGACTCAGGCTCTGAGATTTATTACGATCTAGAAAACAAACCCGGCGTGTCTAACTTATTGACGATTTATTCAGTGATTAGTGGCTTATCAATTGATGAAGTCGTTAAACACTTTGAAGGCAAGATGTATGGACATCTTAAGGTTGAATTAGGTGAATTGGTTGTCGATTACCTATCCCCGATGCAAGCCCGTTATTATGAAATTCGCCAGGATGAAGCGGCTCTTAAAGCCATTCTAAAACAGGGTGCTGCCACCGCACGCCAACAAGCTCAGAAAACACTAAAAGCGGTCCATGAAAGCATTGGATTCGTTCTGCCATAGATAGACGCCTATAGAAACAAAAAAGCCCGAATAACCTAGGTTATTGAAGTGACCCCAAAAAGTTGGACATTTTAGTTAAGCGGCACTTAAGGCCTGGTTTCGATATTCTATCGGAGTCAGGCCTTTTAGTTTCACCTTGATTCGTTTTGTATTGTAATACTCGATATAGTCTTTAATGTCGTCGTGTCGTCGTGT
>VCMI01000072.1 GCA_006222135.1 Thiomicrorhabdus sp.
ARCTTAGTATCAATGGTTGATCGAACATCTAGAATCGCTCGCTTCATTAAAGTTAACACGAGAAAGTCAGACATCGTTAGCGCTGTCATCATTGAGCAATTACGAGCTTTAAACAGGCCTGTTCATTCATTAACTTCAGATAATGGCAAAGAGTTTTCACAATACCAAACGATGGCAAAAGAGCTTGGGACAGATTTTTATTTTGCCCACCCTTACTCTTCTTGGGAGCGTGGAACCAATGAAAATACCAATGGATTGTTAAGACGATTCTTTCCAAAAGGAACAGACTTCGATAAAGTAACTCAGGAAGAAATTGATTGGGTTGTTGATAAGCTCAACAATCGCCCAAGAAAGTGTTTAGGATTCAGAACACCTAATGAGGTGTTCTGGGAAATTAAAACTGTTGCACTTACGACTTGAATGTATCGTCTAAAAGAATGTGGTTTTTGCTCGGGTTTTGAAAGTCATCACCCTAAAAACTAAAATAGATTCGGTCCACCAATTAACGTTACCCAGCCCCCTAACGCGAGAAATGGACCAAAAGCTAAGGGCGTATCCATTTTTCTTAATTTTAGCGCGATACCTATTAAGCCAATCAAAATACTGCTCAAGGCGGCGATCAGAATGATTTGCGGCAAAGCAATAAATCCAAACCAAGCGCCTAAAGCGGCAAGCATCTTAAAATCACCGTATCCCATACCTTCTTTACCCGTCAACAATTTGAAGCTGTGGAAGACTATCCATAACAACAGGTAACCGATCGCTGCACCCCAGATGGCTTCTATGGGAGATGTAAATAGAGATTGGCTATTAAAAAGTAAGCCAAGCCATAGTAGGGGTAAGCTGAGGTTGTCTAAAATTAAGTGATGCTCAAAATCAATCACACAAATCGTGATGAGTATCCAAGTGAAAATAAGTGCCGCTATCCCTTCAAAAGTGAGTCCAAAGAGCCACATAATCGTTATGGTGCCAATGGCTGAGCTGAGTTCAATAAGTGGATAACGTGGTGAGATTTTCACTTTACAGTGGTGGCATTTCCCTCCGGTTGTTAACCAGCTGAAAAGGGGGATGAGTCGATACCAGGGAAGGTTCGTCTCGCATTCTGGGCACTTAGAGCCCCCCATGCTAATGGCTTTGAATTGTTCATCGCCTTCAAGCATCATGATTCGAGGCAAGCGCCAGCTCAACATTGAGATAAAGCTGCCAATGATTAGGCCGAAAATGCCACTAAAGAAGAGTAATTGGGGTAGAGAGATAGAAATCATTTCAAACCTACTGATAATCGAGAGAGTTTTGTTTAAAAGATTTTAGCAGGGTGTTGAGGATGGTAGTTATTATTTGCACAAGTATTGATAATCTTGCGCCAAATTTTCTTGAAGACAGTTTCAATATTTAATTAATTTCTAAAATTACTCAGAATAAATAACGCAATTTCGATCATTTTCCCAAACGGTAATGCTATGCATTTTGACCCCAGGTGTCGAGATGCGTGATTCTATTTCACGGAACAGGTATACAGCGATGTTTTCAGCGGTTGGATTTATTTCCTGAAAGTGTGGGTGGTCATTTAGAAAGCTATGGTCCAACTCTTTAATAACGACTTTAGCGTGACGTTTAATCTCTTTAAAATCAATCACCATGCCGATTTCATTTAATTGAGAGCCAGAGACCTGTACTTCAATTTTCCAGTTATGGCCATGCAATTTCGCACAATCCCCAGGATAGCCACGTAGGCTGTGGGCGGAGGCAAAATCCAATAGGGTTTTTAATATAAATGTTTGAGCCATAACGTCTGATTCTATGCCAATCTTAAAAGGAAAAGCATTATAACGAAAAACAGGGGGTATTAAAAGTAATCTTCTAGAAAGAATTTGTTTTACTAGGGGAATGTTTCCCTTTGAAATCATACTGTTATTTGATAAGTTCTATTTATAGAGATTGCTTGATGCCAATTTAGTAGGCTTTAGCTTGGAAAATATTAAGCGTTATTTTGATTAACTACGACGACTTAATGAGTATTTGCTGGGCAATCACCAAGCTCAACGGATGTTATTACGCGTCAATCTATCTCTGTTGAGATTGAATGCCTTGAACTCTTCTTAGGTGTAGAAGGGATGTTTTCTGGCTTCGGTTTTGTTACCCGTAATCCTGTCATACGGGCGAGTATAGGAAGTGTTCGATTAACTTATCACCAGGTCTAGTCAATTCCGTTAATGCTTTCTTTGTACTATGTAGTGTGTCAAACTTTCTAAAAAAGTCGTGTTGAAATCTAGTTTTTGTAGGGTTTTTAGTGCGTCTTTCATCAACTCATCACGATATTTTTTGGCAGGCTCTAATCCAAGGAGTTTTGGATAGGTCGATTTATTGGCTTGTAAGTCGCTGCCTTGAGGTTTTCCTAGGGTTTGAGTGTCGCTTTCAATATCTAAAATATCATCTTGTACTTGAAAGGCGAGTCCAATTGCGTTACCAAATGAAGTTATGTGGTCGGTCAATTTGTCGTACTCTTGACTTTGACAAGCACCCATTAGTAACGCGGCTTTGATCAGTGCCCCCGTTTTCATAAGGTGCATGGTTTTCAAATTCGACAGTTCTGGCAGTAAACCTTCAGATTGGATATCAATCATTTGCCCACCAATCATGCCGCCAAGTCCGCTGGCTTGACTGAGTTGTTTTATCAATTGTATTTTATGTGTATCGTTTACATAGGGGTCTTCACTGAGGATTTGAAAAGCCAAAGTTTGTTGAGCATCCCCGACTAAAATAGCGGTGGCTTCATCATACTGAATGTGGCAGGTAGGCTGACCTCTGCGTAATTCATCATTATCCATTGCGGGCAGGTCGTCATGCACGAGTGAATAGCTATGCATTAACTCGATGGCGCAAGCCGCAGCATCTAAGTGAGAGAGTGGGATTCGCAGAGCTTCACCTATGGCATAAATTAGGGCAGGTCTAAGTCGCTTACCACTGTTTAAGGTCGCATATTGAATGGCTTCAATGAGTCTTGATGGAGTGTTTGGCTGTTGTTCGCCAATTTGCTTGAAGAGGGTTTCAAGCGCCTGATTGACTCGGTTTTGATACGTTTGTAATTGAATTTGCAAAAGGGGTTCCATCGCAGGTTATAAGCCATAAAAAAAGCCGTCAATAATGACAGCCTTTTTAGCAGTTTGATTGAATGGTGTTATTTTATCCGTTTGTGAGGATTAAATAAACAGACATTCAAAACGACTGAGCTTACAGCTCGTCAGAGTGCTTGCTTAGATAGTCAGCAACACCGTCTGGTGTATCCTGCATTCCTTCATCGCCTTTATTCCAACCAGCCGGGCAAACTTCGCCAACTTCTTCGTGGAACTGAAGCGCTTCAACCATACGAACCATCTCATCGACATTACGACCAAGTGGTAAGTCATTAACGACTTGGTGACGAACGACACCGTTTAGATCGATTAAAAATGCACCGCGTAACGCGATGTTAGCTGGGTGAACAATACCGTATGCTTGCATAATTGATCCACCAAGATCCGCGACTAAAGGAAATTTAACGGGTCCTAGGCCACCTTCATTGACAGGCATATTACGCCATGCATTGTGGGTGAATTGAGAATCAACAGAAATACCGATAACTTCAGTGTTTAGTGACTTGAATTTCTCAACACGGTGATCAAATGCTAAAATCTCAGAAGGGCAGACAAACGTGAAGTCTAGCGGGTAGAAAAATACAACGGCGTATTTACCATCGATGTGACTTTTTAGGTTGAAGTCGTCAACGATTGAACCATCTGCAAGGACGGCTGCTGACGTAAAGTCTGGAGCTTGTTTAGTGACAAGAACTGACATGATTTAAATCCTTATATATAAATGAGTTTGAAATACCTAATTAGTATAGTCAATTGCTAGGGTGTTTTCTAGTAAGATTGGGGCTAAATTACATTCAAATTGAATGTAAAATTAAAGTATTTTGATTATGTAGTCGATAAGGTAAATATAGAATATTAGTTTTTTGATTAAAGTTCTGGTTTTCCACTGAAGTTGATGGTTTTTCCCTGTTATTTAATTTGAGGTCAAGATTATGTTCATCGTTTATGCACCTGAAGGAAGAGCCTTTATTGGTAGAAAGCCAAAAGTGCCACCTCTTAGAATTGATCCTATGGTGCCTGTTCATCCGATTGAAGAAGATGTGCTTGATGGAATTCAGGCTAATTCAAATGTGACTTATCCACCGCAAAAACATCAAAAATCAGAGTTGGCCGTACACGCTTATGAAGTGACTCAAGAAGATAAGCGACGTCGGGTAGTTGTTAAGGTGGCTGAAATCATGTCTGCTCCGGTCGTATTGGTTACAGATGAAAATAGTTTAGAGGAGGCCTGGTTACTAATGCAAGAGCATAAGATCTCATATCTGCCTGTAATAAAAGCGGGCGTACTCGTGGGGCTCTGTTCTCAGGTTGATCTACTAGGGCGAGTCATTGTCAATAAAGAAGGGCTCTTAGAAGGGGTAAAGCAAGAGACCGTTGCAGAGGTTATGCAATCCCAAGTAGTGACCACAAGTGGTGATACAGATATTCGGCATATAGCACAGGTTTTAAGTGATTATGATGCGGGTGCTTTGGTTATTATGAGTGAGTCCAGTGAGGTGGTCGGAATTGTGACGGAAGGCGATTTGGTGAAGCGATTGGCTAATGATCCGCCAGTGGAGCTGTATATCTAAATCCCTCTTGGAAGGAAGGTTTGAGTAGATGAATGCAGAGGTATTATGAGTGGGATTTCTGTCATCGCTATGCAATTTTAGGTTTTACAAATTAATATTTTCTCTTTTACAGCTCTTTTAGCGCGCTTTTATGGTGTTGCTGTCTTTACTTTATTTCTTTACGGTTACTTTTCAAATATCCATTAAACATCACGTGTAATCCTTTATAATAATCCGTTTGTTCACCCTCTATTAATTAGGTTTTAATTGTGTCGTATCTTAAACGGTATTTAATTGCAGGATTGTTGGTTTGGTTGCCTTTAGGGGTGACGCTGGCGGTGATTAAGTTTTTAGTAGGGTTGTTTGACCAAAGCCTACTGTTGTTGCCACATCAATATCGCCCCGATGTTCTGTTAGGCGTGCATATTCCAGGATTTGGCGTTTTACTCTCGCTGACCCTTATTTTAGTGACCGGAGTTATCGTCGCTAACTTTTTGGGGAGCCGTTTAGTGGCTATCTGGGAGTCGTTGTTATCACGTATTCCGTTGGTGCGTTCTATCTATCACGCGGTTAAACAGATTTCCGAAGCCGTGTTAGGCTCGGGAGAGCAAACTTTTCAAAAGGTTTATCTAATCCAATACCCTCGTACAGGCTTATGGACTTTGGCCTTTCAAACGGGAACCTCTCAAGGTGAGGCACAAAAGAAAACAGGCATGAATGGTGTTGTGAACTTGTTTGTTCCGACGACGCCTAATCCAACCTCTGGTTTCTTTATTATGGCTTCAAAAAATGAGGTGATCGAGTTGGAGATGAGTGTGGATGATGCTTTGAAGATGGTTATTTCAGGTGGTGTAATTGTGCCGGATGCTAATGCTAATGCCTATAAATCCATGGAGCCACAAGTTGAGTTAGAAGCTGACCCAACAGTTAAGTTAGAAACTCCATTAGCGATAAAACCTAGCTCGAATTTAGAAAAAGAGTAATGAATTCAAGGGGTTTAAGAGCCCTAAAAGATTAAGTTATCCAGTTTGGATGGAACTATTTTAAGTAAAGGGTATTGGGGTAGAGACGTTTAAGGTCGTTCATCTTTTAAGAGCAATCTAAAACACTCGTCACAATGCCTAATCACTAAACATTTGTAAAAGGGTTAAGAAATATGCGTACGCAGTATTGTGGGCAAGTCACAGAGTCATTTATTGATCAAACCGTTACCGTTGCTGGCTGGGTTCATCGCCGACGCGATCATGGTGGAGTTATCTTTATCGATTTAAGAGATAGAGAAGGTTTGGTTCAAATCGTGGTAAACCCTGATACCGCGGAGATATTTGAAAAGGCGGAGCGTTTGCGTGCGGAGTGTGTTTTGCAGATTACGGGAAAAGTTATTCCACGTACTGAAGGCACGATTAACCCAAATATGATGACGGGTAAGATTGAGATTGTGGCCACTGATATTGAAGTCTTAAGTATGGCTGAGCCGATCCCTTTTCAGTTAGATGACAAGAATATCAGTGAAGAGGTGCGTCTAAAGTACCGTTACATCGATTTGCGCCGTGAAGAGATGCAAAACACCATGATGTTGCGCTATAAAGTGACGCGTACTATGCGTCGTTATTTAGATGACCAAAACTTTATGGATATCGAAACACCGATGTTGACTAAATCAACGCCTGAAGGGGCGCGTGACTATTTGGTGCCAAGCCGTACTCATCAGAATAAATCGTTTGCATTGCCACAGTCTCCACAATTGTTTAAGCAGTTGTTAATGATGTCTGGTTTCGACCGTTATTACCAGATTACGCGTTGTTTCCGTGATGAAGATTTGCGTGCCGACCGTCAGCCAGAATTTACTCAGCTAGATATTGAGACTTCTTTTATGGAAGAAGATGCTGTGATGAACTTGATGGAAGGTTTGACTAAAACCATCTTCAAAGAATCAATTGGTGTCGATTTTGATTACGATTTCCCTCGTATGCCATACTCTGAAGCCATTCAGCGTTTCGGGATTGATCGTCCTGATTTGCGTATCGATATGGAGTTGGTCGATGTGGCTGATCTATTACAAGATATCGACTTTAAAGTATTTGCTGCGCCAGCCAAAGACCCTAAGGGACGTGTCGCAGCGTTACGCGTTCCAGGTGGTAGTAGTATCTCTCGTAAAGAGATTGATGCATATACTAAGTTTGTCTCTATCTATGGTGCTAAAGGTTTGGCTTACGTTAAGGTCAATGACCTGGCGGCCGGTATTGAAGGTTTACAGTCGCCAATCGTTAAGTTCTTCCCTGATCAAGTCATGGAAATTATGAAACGTGTCGGTGCAGAAGATGGCGATATCGTCTTCTTTGGCGCAGATAAAGCCAAAATCGTAAACGAAGCCTTAGGTGCATTACGCGTTAAGATTGGTGAAGATCTGAATATGCTTAACGGAGAATGGAAGCCTGTTTGGGTCGTTGATTTCCCAATGTTTGAAGCCGATGAGAAAACGGCTCGTATGACGGCAATTCATCATCCATTTACTCAACCAAAAGCGACGACAGAAGAAATTTTAAATCACGATGATCCAGAGCAGATGCTTTCTAAAGCCTACGATCTGGTTATCAATGGCCTTGAAGTCGGTGGAGGGTCTGTACGTATCCATAATTCGGAGATGCAAGCGGCCGTATTTAAAATGCTAGGGATTTCTGATGAAGAAGCCCGTGAGAAGTTTGGTTTCTTATTAGACGCCTTAAAGTACGGTTGTCCACCACATGCGGGTATGGCGTTTGGTCTGGATCGTATGGTAATGATTCTGGGTAAAATTGATTCTATTCGTGACGTTATCGCCTTTCCTAAAACACAGTCTGCAGCTTGTCTATTAACGGCTGCACCAGGCCTGGTAGATAATAGTCAGCTTGATGATTTGGGATTGCGTTATAAAAACCAATATTAGAACAGTCTAAGTAATAAAATTGAGCGATTTAGATGCTATGAATGAGCAAATTGTTGAAATTCCAGTACGATTAGAAGCTCGTATTCAGCAACTTGCGGTTGAGGCAAAGACTCAACCCTGGTTGAATAATGCTGAAAAAGAGCTTCTTAAAACCAAAATAAGAGCCTTATTAAAGAGAAATAATGCGCAATTGATTGCACACTATTATGTGGATGCGGAACTCCAGGCCTTGGCTGAAGAGACGGGCGGAATTGTTGCAGATTCTTTAGAAATGGCCAACTTTGGTGCACAGTCTACTGCGGATGAGTTAGTGGTGTGTGGGGTACGTTTTATGGGCGAAACGGCTAAAATGCTCGCGCCTAAAAAAACGGTTCTAATGCCTGATTTAGAGGCGAATTGTTCTCTGGATATAGGCTGTCCTGCCAAGGAGTTTGCTGAGTTTTGCGCCCAATATCCTGATCATACTGTTGTGGTTTATGCCAATACCAGTGTTGAGGTTAAGGCTATTGCTGATTGGGTCGTTACTTCTGGAAATGCATTGCAGATTGTCACTCACCTTAAGGAACAGGGCAAAAAGATTATTTGGGCGCCTGATCGTCATTTGGGTCACTGGATTGAGCAGGAAACCGGAATCGATATGATTTGTTGGCAAGGCTACTGCCTTGTGCATGAAGAGTTTAAGGCCTTCGAATTACAAGAAATGATGGCTAAATATCCTTTAGCTAAGGTCTTGGTGCATCCAGAGTCTCCAGCTGAGGTAGTGAATTTGGCGGATGTCGTCGGTTCAACTAAAGTTTTGCTAACGGCTGTGCAAACTCTACCTGATGAAGAGTTTATAGTGGCGACTGATGACGGCATCTTTTACAAGATGCAGCAATTGGCACCGCATAAAAAATTATTGATTGCACCGACAAGTGGTCATGGTTCAACTTGTCAGAGTTGTGCTCACTGTCCATGGATGGCGATGAATGGCCTGCAAAATTTAGCCGAATGTTTAGAAAAGCAAACAGGTGAAATTTTGATTGAAGAATCCATTCGCCTCAAAGCGCTCAATTCAGTTGAGAAAATGCTTAACTTCTCAAGACAAGTCGGTCTCGTCAAGTAAGACTCCTCTTACTTAGCTTGGTCAATATGACATTTCAATGGTTTCTTAAGCTTTAAATAGAGAAAAGTTTGGCAAAATTAAAACGAATTTTAGGGATTGATCCAGGCTCACGTAAAACTGGCTTTGGCGTGGTGGAATCGGGTCGCTACCATCCAACTTATGTGGTGAGTGGCGTGATTCGGGTTGAGAAGTTTTCAGGTGCGCAACGCCTTAAAAACATTTTTGAATCTGTTTGCCAAATTATCGATCAGTACCAACCTGATGTCATGGCGGTAGAGAAGGTCTTTGTGCATAAAAACCCTAAGTCGGCTATTATCCTTGGCCAGGCGCGAGGGGTTATTCTCTGTGCCGCGGCCATCAAAGAAGTGCCGATTATGGAATACACGCCTACCCAAATCAAAAGTACGATTGTTGGTAAAGGGCACGCCACTAAAGATCAAATTCAATATATGGTTCAGAATCTTTTAAAATTATCCGAACCACCGCAAGAAGATGCGGCAGATGCATTAGCCTGTGCATTGTGTCACGATCGTTATATGTCTTTAGGCATTGATCCTGAGTTGATCTCCAAAGGCACTAAGTTCTAAGTAGGGTTTTATAGACTTGCTTGGCTATTTAGTTTGACATTAAATTAGGAACTGTACTCTTTATGATTGGCTTTTTACGCGGACAGCTCGTCCATAAACGTCCCCCCTTGCTTGTTTTAGACGTGCATGGGGTAGGCTATGAAATAGAAGCACCTATGTCGACTTTCTATCAGTTGGAAAACGCCCTAGAAGAAGTCACTATCCTGACGCATATGCACGTTCGTGAAGATGCTATGCTGTTATTTGGTTTTGCCACAGAGTCAGAAAGAATGCTCTTTAAGACCTTGCTTAAGGTAAATGGTGTTGGGGCGAAAATGGCGTTAGGGATTCTATCAGCCATGTCCGTCAATGACTTTTGCTCTTATATCGATAGCGGTGATATCAGCGCTTTAACGCGTATTCCTGGCGTTGGTAAGAAAACCGCCGAACGCTTGCAGATAGAGATGCGTGATCGTCTTAAAACGGTGGTGGAATCAGGCTTATTGACTTATGAAAAGCCATTGGCCGCTGTCGACACTCAAGGCAATTTAAATATTCAACCAGCCGCCTTTGCAAATACGATTAAACACTCAGCAGGCGAAGCACTGATTTCACTGGGTTATAAGAGCATTCAAGCTGACAAAATGATTACCTCAGCCTTTGAAGAGCACCTCTCCTTAGAAGAAGTCATTAAACGCGCGCTACAAGGTGTTAAATTATGAGTGTGTTTTGTATCACGAAGAATCATCCAGGTAGCTCATAATGATTGAAACGGATCGTATTATTGCAAGCCAAGAAGTTGCTGATGATATTTACACAGCGCCTTCGGTGCGTCCTCAACAAATTAAAGAATACATCGGTCAAAAAGCGGTGCGTGAGCAGTTACAACTGTCAATGGATGCGGCTAAAATGCGTAATGAGCAACTTGATCATGTTCTGCTTTACGGACCACCTGGCCTGGGTAAAACGACTCTGTCGAATATTATTGCCCAAGAGATGGGAGTCACTTTGCGACAAACATCCGGCCCTGTGATTGAAAAGCCCGGGGATTTAGCCGCCATTTTGACGCGTCTAGAGCCTCATGATGTTCTTTTTATTGATGAGATTCATCGCCTGAGTCCCATTGTAGAGGAAGTCCTTTATCCGGCGATGGAAGACTTTCAAATTGATATAGTGATTGGGGATGGACCCGCTGCACAGAGTGTCAAAATAGATCTTCCACCTTTTACATTGGTAGGTGCTACCACGCGTGCAGGATTATTGACCTCTCCCTTACGAGATCGCTTTGGATTAGTGCAACGACTTGATTTTTATAGTCACGAAGAATTAACACAGATTATCAGTCGTTCTGCTAACATCTTAGGTATGCATTCGGAACATGACGGGGCACAAGAAATTGCTCGCCGTTCGCGTGGAACACCGCGTATTGCCAACCGACTTTTAAGACGTGTTAGGGATTATGCTCAGGTACGTGGAGATGGCATTATTACCGCAACTATAGCTGATTTAGCACTGAATTTATTAGAAGTCGATCCTCTTGGTCTCGATAAAATGGATAGGCGTTTTCTAGAAACATTGATAGAAAAGTTTGAGGGTGGTCCAGTGGGAATTGATAGTATGGCGACAGCATTAGGCGAAGAAAGAGGTACAATCGAAGATGTTATTGAGCCCTTTTTGGTGCAGCAAGGCTTCTTAATAAGAACCCCTCGAGGGCGAGTTGCAACGCCAAATGCTTATCGACATTTAAATATTATCCAACCAGAAGTTAATTAATCATTAATGATTTCTTAAGATAAATTATAAAACCAAGTTTTACGATTAAGGAAGGTCCATGAACGATAGTAATTTGATTGAAATTATATTGCACGCCAGTCCAGTGGTGCAGGCTGCAATGATTATATTGGCAGTAATGTCATTGGCGTCCTGGTCGGTTGCTCTGGCTAAATCGGCACAGATTCGTAAATCAAAACGCATTGCAAAAGAGTTCGAAGAAACCTTCTTGGCCACTCAGGATTTACAGACGCTTTATTACCAGGTGGAAATGACTCATGAAGAGAGTCAAGGGTTATCGCATATTTTCATCGAAGGGTTTAAAGAGTTTGAAAACCTTAAAAGCAGGGTGTACAAGATGTATCGGATTTAATTGCAGGTGCTCAGCGCAGTATGCGAATCGCTTTTTCAAAAGAAGCAGACCGTTTAGAAAATAGGTTGACGTTACTGGCCACAGTGGGTTCTTCGGCTCCTTATATTGGTCTGTTTGGCACGGTCTGGGGGGTTATGCATGCATTTCAATCACTTGGGGATGTTCAACATGCCACTTTAGCGGCGGTTGCGCCAGGGATTTCAGAAGCATTAATAGCGACAGCGATTGGTCTTTTTGCGGCGATTCCGGCGGTTATTTACTACAACCGTTTGAGTACTCAAGTTGATCGTCTTCTAGGTGAATACGAGAATTTTGCCGATGGACTTTTAACCATTCTGCAAAGACAAGCGCATAGCTTGAATAAAAAAGCTTAAGCCCACTACTGTTTATTGATTGGAACTAAAGATGCAAATCGGATTTCGAAGCCAACGACAAAAGAAACGTTTAATCGCAGAAATTAATGTGGTGCCTTATGTTGATGTTACCTTAGTATTGTTGATTATCTTCATGGTGACCGCGCCCATTGTGCAACAAGCCGTGACGGTGAACTTACCGCAAACGCCAGAGATCATTGATAAAAAACAGCAACAGCTAGATGATGAAACCACGCCTTTTGTCATTACCGTGACAGAGCATGGACGTTATAAAACTTCTGAGCAACCTGATATCGTGTTGGGTAATAAGGATTTAGAAAGTTTAGTCGCTGAAGTGATTGCTCGTTCACAGTTGAATCGTACACAAATGATTTACATTCAAGGTGATAAGGTAGCCCCTTATGGAAAGGTACTGCATCTATTTGTGTTATTAAAAGCTAATGGGGTTGGGAATGTTTCTTTGCTCACAGAGCCTGAAGGTGGTGATTCCTAATGCTTCGTTTTATTAAAAGACATCCAATCTCAGTTATTTTGGCGTTAATTCTGCACATCGGTATTGGTGTGTTAATCACTCATGAATGGCAAGATTCAACCGAATCAAACAAAATAGCGGCACAAGGTGAAGAAGAGAGTGCTGTTCACCAAAACAGACAAAATAATCAGTTTGTTAAGATTGAGCCATTAAAAACCTTTGCGGTTGATTCTGCTTTAGTAAAACAACAAATTGAAAGAATTCAAGCTGTAGAATCGGCTAAAAAACGTGAGCAAGTAGAGTTAGCCGCTAAGACAGACAAAGAACGTCAGCGTCTCAAAGAACTTAAGTTACGCCAAAAAGAAGAGCAAGCAAAAGCTGAACAAGCGACAAAGCGCACGGCGGAGCAAATCCTTAAGACAGAAGCGGAACGTAAGAAAACCGAAGCAGAACGCAAGAAAACTGAAGAAGCTAAACGCTTAGCGAGCTTAGAGAAGGAAAAGGCTGACAGTGAACGCGCAAAAGCAGAGAAAGCTAAAAAAGCTAGTTTACTAGCTGAGAAAGAACGTCAATTAGCGAATGAAAAAACGGCTCTCGCTCAAAAACAACGCCAAGTAGAGGAAGACAGAAAGAAAGCCCTAGTCTTGGAAATTGCACGAAAAGATAAAGAGAACAAAGCTTTAGCCATCGAGGCTGAAAAAGCCAAAGCAACACAAGCCCAGGCTACTGCGGCTGCTGCTCTACAGCGCCAACTAGACGAAGAATCAGCGGCGCAACGAGCGACTCAAAAGCGTCAACAGTTGTTGTCATTACGTCAAACGTATATTTCATCTATTTCTGCTAAGGTGAAAGATAATTGGCGTACTCCGGCAAGAATCTCTCCAGAAGCACAATGTGATTTACGAATTACACAGACGCCTACGGGGAATGTGACGAGTGTTAGGATTGTAAATTGTAATAGTCATGCATCTAAGCAATTTAAAGATGCGGCTGAGAAGGCTGTTTATCGATCAGAGCCACTGCCTGCGCCACCCGTTAAAGAATTATTCGAAAGAGTGATTACTTTTGAGTTTAAACCTTAAGAATCTAAATCTTAGGGCTTGTAGCCTATAACATTCATAATATTTCAGATAACAAGAGGCCTATAATGACCAGTGTAAATTTTAAGTTTGTCACTTTCTTTCAACACACAGCCCAAATTAGAAGGCTGTTGTTGTTATCCATCACGGCGTTTTCAATGTCTCTGTTTACAGTATCAGCAATGGCTGAACTGACTATTGAAATCAGCGAAGGGTATGACAATGCCATACCCATAGCGATTGTTCCTTTTGGTTATGAAGTACAAAGCACTATGACTCCAGTTTCATCGAAAACAGTGGCTTCATCTCAATCTCCTGAAGATTTAGCGAAAATCATTGCTGCAGATTTACGCCGTAGTGGGCGTTTTAATCCACTTTCTAACGCTCAATTACCTGCTTTCCCGACTGACGTTGATGCACTTGATTATGAACAGTGGCGTGCCCTTGATCTTGATAATTTATTGATGGGAAAAATAATAGATGAAGGCAATGGTTTTTATCAAATAGAGATGCGTTTTATGGATGTGTTGCGTAAAAATCAAGTGATAGGTAAGCGTTGGAATCACATTCCCAAATCCAACCTTCGTCAGATAGCACATCAGATGAGTGACTTAATTTATCAAGAGTTAACGGGTGTCAGGGGTGCATTTAATACACAAATTTCCTACGTTACGCTTAGAAAGATTGAAGGTAAGCGCCACTATACCCTTGAGGTAGCAGATTCGGATGGCTTTAATCCTCAGCCGATTTTAAAGTCTAACCAGCCGATTATGTCGCCGAGTTGGTCACCAGATGGTAAAAAGCTTGCCTATGTCTCTTTTGAAAATGGACGCTCTCAAATTTTTATACAAAGTTTAGATGGTAAATATCGCGAAAATGTTGCGCAGTTTAAAGGTATTAATGGTGCTCCAGCTTGGTCCCCAGATGGTACTAAACTGGCAATGACTCTATCAAAGGACGGTAGTGCGGATATTTATGTTATGGAGCTTAAAACCGGCAATTTACAACAGTTGACTAGAAAATATTCGATTGAAACTGAAGCGGCTTGGGCTGAAAATGGTCAATCACTCTTCTTTAACTCTGACCGCCGCGGTCAACCACAAGTCTTTCAGGTTTTTTTAGAGACTGGTGAGATCAATCGTGTGACTTATGACGGCAACTATAATGCAAATCCTGAGATATCTCCGGATGGACGTTATCTGTCAATGGTACATAGTAATAGCGGATTCCATATTGGATTGTTAGATTTGTATACCAACGAGTTTAGGGTGCTAACGGATACGTTTTTAGATGAATCACCTACATTTTCTCCAAATGGTGAGATGATTTTGTACGCCATGAACCGGAACGGTGAAGGCCAGTTAGCCGTAGTTGCGATTGACGGCAAAACATCACAAACACTTAAAGTTAAAGATGGTGAAGTCAGAGAGCCAGCATGGGGGCCGTATTTAAGTCATTAATATTTTAAACACATTTAATCGTTTTACCATTCACTCGTTTATTGAATATTTTACAAAGGTAATTTAGTTATGAATCATTTTAAAAGTTTATTTACGCTCGCAATAGTGGCCTCATTGACGGCTTGTAGTAGTGCTCCTGAAAGAAGTGCAAGCGATCTTTCAGACGAAGAGGTTGTTTCTGATACGGCACCAGGTATTAAAGGCGATGCAATGAATGTTGAAGTTTTATCAGCCAGTGGCGGTATTTCTACAGATGGTAGCTCGATGGATCAATCTTTGGATGGGATGAAGATGGTCGATATTGCAGAGCTTTATGAGCCCATTGTCTACTTTGGTTATAATCAGTATGAGTTAGATGATAAAACCACCGAACTCGTTAAGTTTTATGCGCAAGAAATGATGGCTATTCCGAATCAAAAAGTGGTCCTTAAGGGGCATACTGATGAGCGTGGTACACCTGAGTATAACTTGGCTCTGGGTGAGAAACGTGCCAAAGTCGTGGCTCAAGCCATGATGTTATTTGGCGTTTCAGAGTCACGTATTGATATCGTTAGTTTCGGAGAAGAGCAACCTGCTGTAGCGGGTAGTAACGAAAATGCATGGCAGAAAAATCGTCGCGTTGAACTCATTATTAATTGATTCTAAGCCGATCAACTAAATCCCCATCAGTTTAAATATCACCAATCTAAGTCGTCAATCATCACTTTACGTTGATGAATTTCATTGGCGACTTTTAGTTCAATTCAGAGTGAAACTCTCATTATAAGTTCCGTTAAAGGGTAACCCCACATGAAAAAATATTACCGTTGAGCCTTTCGGGCTTGGTCGCAGTGACACTTTGGATGCCTATTACATCCGTTAATGCTGCCGGCACTTCCTTGGATGAGAGAGTACAGCGTTTAGAGCGCATGACTGAAAATCCTGTTTTATTACAGTTAAGCCGTCGTTTGGGTGAGCAACAGCGTGAAATTCAAGAGTTGCATGATCTTATTGATCGTCTCAAACGTGATTTCCGCAATGCCGATCATAAATCAGATAAACGCTATAAAGAGACGGATGACCGTTTAAGTTTTCAAGAGTCTGGTTCTGTGGTTAATGAGCAAAGCTCATCTACTGTAAAGCCTAACCTTGAATTACCCGTTAAATCGTTTGAAATTGAACCTGAAATTTCAGCTCAAGCGGATCCGGTTTCTGATGCAGTAGTTGGGGAATCGGGTAATCAAGCTGTAGCGGGTTCAACGTTTAAAGAAAGCATAGTCGATGAGTCTTCGAATACTCAAGCTAAACTACAAGAAGGTTCAGAGCCTGTTGAAAATAAAGTGGATCAAATTGTTGTGGGGCCAATCAAAACGGTTTCTGCGACAGAGTTAGAAAAAGGTAAATATCAACAGGCTTTTGCACAAATGAAGGCCGCGAAATATGATGCGGCAACCAATGCTTTTGAACAGTTTTTGTCTGCATATCCTCAGAGTGAATTAGCGAGTAATGCCGCTTACTGGGCTGGAGAAGGTCACCTGATTAAAAAACAGAATCAAGTGGCTTTAGACTCTTTTATGATCGTTATTGAACGTTATCCTAATGCGCCTAAAGTAGCGGATGCACAACTTAGAGCCGCGGACAGTTTAGCGAATCTAAATCGAATCGAAGACGCTAAAAAAATGTATCAAAATGTTATAAATGGTCGTCCTCACAGTCGTTCAGCGCAAACGGCCTCTAAAAGATTAAATGGTTTGAAATAATGTCTCTACAAAAAAAACTAAAGATTCTAATGTAGCCACGCCAGCGGTGATTTTACTTTCTGGTGGTCTTGACTCCGTGACAACGCTTGCTATGGCACTGTCACAGGGATTTAAGTGTCATACTATTAGTTTTGATTATGGCCAGAGAACACGTTCAGAGCTCTATGCGGCTGAAAAGATTTCGAAACAAATGGGGGCTGCATCGCATCGAGTGATGGATTTTGATATGAGTCATATTGGTGGCTCAGCCTTAACCGATACTACAATTGATGTCCCTATCGCTGGTATTGATAAATCTGAAATACCCATTACTTATGTTCCGGCCAGAAATACGGTATTTCTATCATTTGCATTAGCCTTGGCAGAAGTTGTTGATGCCAACGATATTTTCATTGGTGTGAATGCCGTAGATTATTCTGGCTATCCCGATTGTCGACCTGAATATATTCAAGCGTATGAGGTCATGGCAAACTTAGCAACCAAAGCAGGTGTTGAAGGACACGTCTTGAAAATTCAAACACCATTGATTGATTTAACAAAAGCGCAGATTATTCAAGAAGGCTTAGTATTAGGTGTCGATTATAGTTTGACGGTCTCATGTTACCAGGCAAATGAGTTAGGCGAAGCATGTGGGGTTTGTGATTCCTGTCGTTTACGTAAGCAAGGATTCATCGAGGCGGGAGTTGTAGATCCTACACGTTATCAAGCGTAATGATCTATGGCGTAATAATAGGCGCCAAGAGCTTAAAAATACCCTTAGAAGCTTTCTAAGACTCTTCAAACAAACTTTTATTTATTGCAGATTTTCTAACTTTTAAAGTCTGTTTGCTCCCTAAGGTATTGGGATTAAAGCAAGTTTTCTATTTGTATGAATTTGCGGTGAGAAGCGATTTTGATTCAGATTAAAAATACCTGATATTAATTTCCAAAAAGGCTTGCAGAGTTCCCTCAGACTTGTATAATACGCGCATTCCAGTGAGGGTCGTTAGCTCAGCTGGTAGAGCAGTTGGCTTTTAACCAATTGGTCGCGCGTTCGAATCGCGCACGACCCACCATTTCGTTTTAATGGAATCACATACAGAATACTTCTATCAGGGCCGTTAGCTCAGCTGGTAGAGCAGTTGGCTTTTAACCAATTGGTCGCGCGTTCGAATCGCGCACGGCCCACCATATTCTAAAGCCCCGTATTTCTTCTGAAGTACGGGGCTTTTTTATTGCCTCCAATTTATGCCCCTTAATCTTATCCCAGATAACGTAATATGCTAGTCGTCGTGT
>VCMI01000073.1 GCA_006222135.1 Thiomicrorhabdus sp.
ACACGACGACTCAAATTGCACTTATTATCCGAAACCGCGTGAGTCAGGGACGATAGAAAAATGAGAAAAAAATCTTACTGATTAAGGCGGAAAGTGCAGTTAATAGCTCGCTATTGACAAGATTTCCAACGAAAAACAGTGAGATTTTAGCCATTTTTATACGTTAATGATCTCGTACAGAGGTCTCTATATAACTAAGTAACATAAATTTTGGATATCCCATGATTCGTATCACTAATGTAAAACTCCCTCTAGAGCATAACGACGCTCAACTTACTAAAGAGATATTATCAACGCTCTTTATAAAAGAAAATCAGCTCGTTGATTTCACTGTTTTTAGACGTGGCTTTGATGCCCGAAGCAAACATCAGATAAGTTTGTTGTACACCATTGATGTCAGCACAGACAACGATGACGCTGTGATAAAAGACAACTATGATAATCCTAATGTTAAGCTCGCCCCTGATATGACCTATAAGTTTGTTGCTCAAGCGCCTGAAGTTTTAGCGGAGCGTCCAGTGGTGATAGGTTTTGGTCCTTGCGGAATATTTGTTGGTTTGGTCTTGGCTGAGATGGGCTATAAACCGATTATTTTGGATCGTGGTAAAGAAGTACGTGAACGCACCAAAGACACCTTTGGTTTTTGGCGAAACAGAACCTTAAATACCGAATCAAACGTGCAGTTTGGCGAAGGCGGCGCGGGCACTTTTTCAGATGGTAAGCTTTGGACTCAAGTTAAAGATAAAAAACATTATGGTCGCAAAGTGCTGAATGATTTTGTGGCGGCTGGCGCGCCAGAAGAGATTTTATTTGTGAGTAAGCCGCATATCGGCACCTTTAAGTTAGTGGGCATGGTCGAAAAAATGCGCGCTAAAATCGTCGAGCTGGGTGGAGAAATTCGCTTTAACTCACGGGTCGACGATCTGCATATTGAAGAGGGTCAGGTAACAGGAGTGACCTTAGCGGATGGCCAACAGATCAACTCCAAACATATTGCTTTAGCCACTGGGCATAGTGCACGTGACACCTTTGAGATGTTGTATGCAAAAGGGGTCTATATGGAGGCTAAATCTTTTTCGATTGGTTTCCGTATCGAACATAATCAATCGGCCATTGACGAGGTTCTCTTTGGCAAAAATGCTGGCAACCCTATATTGGGTGCCGCAGACTACAAATTAGTACATCATTGTAAAAATGGTCGTTCTGTTTACAGCTTTTGTATGTGCCCAGGTGGAACCGTGGTTGCGGCCACCTCGGAAGAGAATCGTGTCGTCACCAATGGCATGAGCCAATATTCACGTAATGAGCGCAATGCCAATAGTGCAATCGTCGTGGGGATTGACCCAAGTGATTATCCTGATAGTAGTCCATTGGCCGGGATTGAATTACAACGTCAATTAGAAAGCGCGGCTTATCTGTTGGGCGGTGAAAATTATGATGCCCCCGCGCAGTTAGTCGGCGATTATTTGGCGGGCCATTCCTCTACTCAAGTGGGGAAGGTAGAGCCTTCCTATAAACCGGGTGTCAAGCTAACCGATCTGACGGACATACTGCCAGCGTATTGTCTTGAGGCGCTTCGTGAGGCTATTCCTGCGTTTAATAAAAAGATCCGCGGTTTTGCTATGAAGGATGCATTATTGACCGGTGTTGAGACTCGTACTTCATCGCCTGTGAGTATTAAACGTGGTGCGGACTATCAAAGCGTGAATACCAAGGGATTGTATCCTGCGGGCGAAGGTGCCGGTTATGCTGGTGGTATTATGTCAGCGGCCATTGATGGTATTCGAGTGGCCGAAGCCATGGCGCTTTCGATAAATGAAGCGGATTAAATAAAGCTTCTGCTGAACTAAAAAACAGCTCAGCAGATTAAAAAATAAAAAGCCCGCAAGAACTTACCAGGCCTGGTAAGTTCTTGCGGGCTTTTTTGTGGAGTGGCGTTAGTCGTTTATATCGATTTCTAAACTAGACAGACGTGATTAGGCTGAAGCAGTGACTTCAACAGAAATCAGTCTTGATTGATGCCTAAGGCGGTTTCTAGAGTAGAGTTTTGTAGCTGGCTTTTGAAATTGAGCGCCAGTTGTTGTTGCGCTTGTTGTAAGTTTAGACCTTGGCCTTTAAGGGCAAATTGATTGCCGCCAGAGGGGATATTTCCCTCAGTGGTTTTAAGCTCAATATGCTCTCGTATGATGAAGAATTCGTAAGCTTGAGTCTGTTTTGTGCTGGTTATTATTTCAATGGTATTGGTCGCCGCTGAAACATCCTGAGTGGTTTTAAAGCCAGCTTGTAGTAACTTATCACTTATGGCTTTTTGAATATGCTTAGCCGTGGGTTGATGATTGATATAAAAAACAGTTTGTTGTTGTGCCTTGGCAAAGTTGGATTGCACGTCATGCAAATAGGTTTGGTAGGGTTGGATCTTGCTTGTTTTTTTAACGTTAATAAAGCCGATAGGTTGTTATTAAATTCCGCTAAGCTTTGTTGTTGTTTTGCAAAAAACTGAAAATGACTAAAAGCAGTGGTGCTGGATAGGCTCAATTTTTCTGTTTCGTACTCTCTTATCTGTTGGTCAAGAGTTTGTTGTAGTGAGCGGCTAAGCAGTAATTTATTAGAGCTCACTAGGGCTAAAAACTGTTGATAACCAAAATGCTTTAATTCAACAACTTGGTATTGGTTTAGAGTTATTTTGTGAATGGTGGATTCTATTATGTGTTGATTAATCTCTTCATTGTAGCGATAGGCTGAAGTGTATTGTGTTTTGATAAGTTTTTCATTGGCTTGAATTTCAGTCCCTAACTTGCCGGCGAGATTGCTTAGGGCTGATTGAATGGCATCAGCCTTGGTTTTGCCTTCACCCAACCCAAACAGAGTCACTGCATTATCCTTAGGAGGCGATATAAACCATGCTGGGATAATTTCAGTCGGTTGTGTCATCGATTGTGCGATGGGCTTAGATTGTTGGCATCCTGTTAAAAACAGGGCAGTAGAGGCAATAACCAATGCCAACGATTTAAAGTGAGCCGTTGTCTGAAATCTATTATTGTTCAATTTCGATCATCGCCTGTTGGTGTTTTAAAATCGCTTGATCAATTCTAATCAATGCTTGGTTAATTTCCTCGACAGGTTCTCTCTGTAGTTGGTCAGATAATAGATACAATCTTTTAGCTTCTTGATATTCGCCTTGGGCTTCTTTAACAACCCCTAGGTTATAGCTTGCGGCATAGGAGAGAGATTGGGTCTCGAATAACAATTGGCTAAAGAGTGCTTCGGCTTTATCCAATCGTCCTGCTTCTACAAAGTCAATTCCGTTCTCTAACGTGTCTTCTTGGAGGTCGCTATATTTGATGTCTGGTTCATCTAGGAGTGTGATGCTTTTATAGACATAACTAGGGGATATTTTATTGACGAATTCGCTGGCAATGCTATTAGCATAAGATTGCCAAGTGGCCGATATATCTGGAACTTGATAGCTTCTATCCGAACAACTTTCCCAGCTATCGGAACGACTAAGGTTGTCGCTGTAGATAATCTGAGAGGACTCTACTTCCAACATTTGAATATTGGCACTTAATGAAACAGTACGGCTCATACAGCGTACAGTGTAGTGTTTCATCTCTTTACACTTCTTATCGATGCACTCACTGCGTTCTTTTTTAAACCGCCTATCTTGATAAGATTGTGACGTTACTTCGCCCGTAACAAAAGCTTGAGCGCCAATTAATTCACCCAGTTGAACGGATTTTTGTTCCTGAGTCAGGCCAGAATGTTGAAACTTTTGTTCATTAAGCAACTGTTGAATATTTTTACGATTTAGGACGGTAAAGTAAGGCTTATCATTTAGGGTCGTTTGATTCAGCTTGGATTCAATGATCCCGGTTAGGCCAACGGAATCATCTTTAAAATCATTGACGGCTATCTGTTTCAAGTTGGAGGCATGGGGGATTTCGGAAGGTTCTAAATATTGAATTTTAGTAGTTGTCGAGCAAGCGGTTACTAAGGCGGTCATTGAAAGCAGTGCGATGGTTTTTAAATGCATAAGGTATCCATATTTATAATTAAAGTGATTGCTTGTTGAGTGGCGACAAGCTTCACTGAATATCTCTTTGAGAATATCATAGCGAGTTTTATGAGTCAGTAGATAAGTATTGTTACAAGTTCACACTATATTCATTATTTCTAGAGCGGTATGTCGGTTATATTATTGTTGAAATTACTTAAAAACAAAGGTCATAAATATGAAATTTACTCATAAGCGTTTGATGCAGGGTCTTTTAGCAACAACACTATTTGGCACACTCACGGCTTGTTCAAGTACGCCTTCTGCCACTGATATTGCAGAAGAACAAGCTGAGCTTGCAGAGATTAGAGCCGATGCACAGAAAGAGCAAGCTGAACGCAATCAGGTCATGATGGAAAAAGAGATGGAATCTCTGCCTTCATGGGTCATCGAACCGCCAAAAGCAGATAGTACTGGTTTTTATGGTGTGGGTTTAGCGTCTGATTCGGATCTGCTTAATGCGATGAGAAAAGCCAAGCTTCAAGGTGCTTATGAATTAGCACAAACCATGAAGTCTGAGTTGTCCGGTGAAGATACTATGACCGGTTCAGGTGAAGGTGAATATCGTTATGTGATTAACAATTTTGTTGATAAGGTCAATCTTTCTGGAGCCGAATTGGTTAAGCAGATAGTCGATCCTGTAGATGGCAAATATAAAGCTTATGTATTAATGAAGTATCCATATAGCCAATTTAATCAGGTTGTAAAAGATCAAGGTTCGAACAAAACCGATATGAAGACACTTGATGAAGCCTATGAGCGTTTAATGGCTAAAGTTGAGCGTTAAATTAGGCTTGATCGATCTAGATTAACGTCTCTTAGAAGATGATTTTAGTTATAAAAAAGCACTTATTAAGTGCTTTTTTTGGCTTTATATTTGTGCCTCGTTGCTCTCTTTTAGAAAGGACAAGGGCTCACGCCATAGATTCTTTCACCTGTAATAGGGTGGTCAAACTCAATGGTGGTGGCGTGTAACATCAGGCGTTTCACCATAAAGAATGCCTCATCAGAAGCATACAGATCACAACCCAAAATGGGATAGCCAAATGCTTCGCTATGCACTCGTAACTGATGGGTGCGCCCTGTGACCGGTTTGAACTCTACTCGGGTTGTTAGTTTTCCATCCTTTTCATTCCGTTCAATCACTCGATAATCCGTTAAGGATTTTTTGCCGGTCTCATAACAGACCTTCTGCAATGGGAACTCACCCTTTGCTATTGGAAAATCCATGCTACCGGTCTCTTCTTGCAAATGACCAAGCAAAACCGCTGTATAGCTTTTAGTCACGGTGCGATCTTGAAACTGATTGCCAATAACGCCATTAATCGCTTTATTTAAAGCCACAATCATAATGCCAGACGTACCAAGATCCAAACGATGAACCAGCGTCGCTGTCGGGAACTCCTTAATCAAACGTGAATGTACAGAGTCTTGATTATGCGGCGGTTTACTCGATAGGCTTAATAGTCCGGTGGGCTTATTAATCAATAGTAGGTGTTCGTCTTGATAGAGAATTTCAATCTCTCCATGGCAGACGGGAACAATAAATGGATCAGCTTGAGGTTGCATAGTATTTCGATGTAGTACTTGGTTTTGGAGAAGGGCGAATTATACCAAAATAAGCAGAGTGCTTTTTGGATTGAATTGGAGGTTTAATAGATTAGGCTTCTGAGTAACTCGAAATTGATGTTACCAGGCCTGGTAGGTTTATAATACGAGCAAATGAATCTTCTCTGCTTTCTACTTTGGTTATTTTTAGTAATGGAACTGTTTAATAACAGTAGATATATGTATAAGGATTATAGGAATAGAGCGTGAATATAATAATAGTTTTAAGTCAGTTTTTGTTACTACTGAGTATAAGTTGGTTACCGTTGGCGAATGCTCAAAAGCCCCAGGTTGAGCTGCCCAGCTACGGCATAAACAGTCAAAACTTGGCGGTCATTGTCAAACGTGGTGATTTGCTGTCCGCACAAACGGCAGAGTATTATCAGCAGCAACGACATATTCCCATCGAACATATTTATACGGTGGATCTGCCGGATACTGGCTCAATGGGCGCGGCTCAATTTAAAACCATGTACACGACTCTAATGGCGCAGATGTCAGATGAGATTCAAGGGTTGTTGCTGACTTGGCAAAAACCTTACCGAGTGGGAACTATGTCAGTGACCAGCGCTTTTAGCTTTGGATTTGATGCTAAGTATGGTCAGGCCTATGGAAAAGGCTGTCGTCCAACCGAGAATAGCCCGTATTTTAATAGTTTCAGCACACATCCTTGGCAAGAGTTGGGAATGCGACCTAGTATGCTGTTAACGGGGCGTAATTTTCCTGAAATTAAACGTTTGATTGACCGTGGCGTGGCATCAGATGGCAAAATGCCGATGGGCAGTGCTTATTTAGTGCGGACTTCTGACCGAGCGCGCAGTAGCCGCGCTGGAGCCTTTAAGCTGTTAGCCGATAAGTGGACATATAATGATGAATTACGGGTGGAATATATTGATCGTTCTGAAAAGGATGCTCCAGATTATTTGCAGGGTATGAAGGATGTCATGTTGTATCAGACGGGCGGAGCCAATATTCCATTTATTAACGACAATACCTATCTTCCTGGTGCAATCGCTGACCACTTAACGTCAGTAGGCGGGGCTGGTCTAAGTGCCAAGGGTCAGATGAAAGCGTTTCGTTGGTTGGAGGCAGGTGCGACGGCCAGTTATGGTGCGGTGATTGAGCCCTGTAATTTTCCCGCTAAATTTCCAAATCCGATTTTCATATTGCCACATTATTTGGCCGGAGAAACGGTATTAGAGTCTTACTGGAAGTCGGTTAAACAACCGGGAGAGGGTCTATTTGTTGGAGAACCTTTGGCGCGTCCATTTGGTTACAATAAGCTACTTTATACAGATAAAACGGTGTTGATCAAAAGCCGTTTATTGAAACCATTAAGACCTTATCAGGTGTTTGCTTGGGATAAACAGAGCGAAAAATATAAGCGTATCAAAGCCAAGATAGGGGTAGAGAAAGATGCTAGAAATGTGGTTATACAGTTTAAACGTGTAAGAGATGATGTCAGTGTCGACATAAGAGTGGATCGTTACAAAATTGTAGACCCCTTGATGGGATCAATGTCGAAGTAAGTTTATTCCTTGCGCTGCGAGGTATGACTGATTTCATTAAGAATCCAGTTTTTGAGATGCTCTTTCAAATCCGTTAGCTGTTTGCCATCAATGACTCCGACATTAAGCAGGTTGGCTTTATTGAGGTTGGCACCAATGTCTTCAGTCATCACTAAAAGTCCATGAGCCGTTGTGCCTCCAAGTCGCTTTTTTAAGCTGTCTAATCTTTGCAGATGTAAGTTTACATTCACGTTCGCTCCGGTTTTACACTCCACAATAAACAGTTGATTGTTGGCCACGAACAGCACATCGGCTTCATCATAGGCGTTTTCACGTTGTAACTTGACACCAAATGCGACATCTTTCAGCTTAGGTATTTCGGCTTTAAGTTCTAAGACAGCACGATAGGTATAGTACTCTAACCAACCGCCTTCAAAAAAGGTCCGTTTCCAACCCTCTTTCTCAGGTATTGGACTGATTTCATTGTCACGAATGCTTAAACCTAGGATGTTTTGATTATGCAGCTTACGCAGGAATCCGACTAATAAATCGGCTTTGATTCGTGAGTGGGAATTTATCTCATTTAAATAATAGTGCTCATTGTGTAGGATAAGTTTTAAAGGTTTACCTCGCGCAAAGTGCGTTGAAAAAAGTTGATAAGTCGACAGGGCATTTTGTTTCAGAATGATTTTTTGGATGGCATTCACCAGACCATTGGCAAAGTTTGCTTGGCTGGGCGTTAACTTAACGGCCTCTATCTGTTCTATGCCATACGCATGCAAAAACTCTTCAAGCTGAAGGTTGTCAGCCAGGTTAAACTCAGCCAAACCATTGGGTTGAATCCATTTGAATTGATCATTCGGTAACAAATAATAGAGCCCCGCCGGCGTGTTTTCAAAGGCCTTGAAGACACTGAGTGTATACATCTTGCTGGCACAGCTGATATTAATGGCAAGCTGTTCGTAGGGTATCTCTTTTACCAGGTTTTTCAGGTCACTGACAATGCCACTGATCTCAAATGCAGGTTCTATCGGCAACAGCTCGGCCTTGATTTTATGTGCATTGTAGATGGTCTTGAGCCGCTTGGCGTTTTCAACGAGGTTTGGCGTGTAGGCAATCAAGACGCTCTTAACAATCAACCGTTCATCTAATATAGGCCCTAGGTTGGGTGTCATTTCACGATCTGCGAAAACAAGGTGTGTGCTATATTGACTAATCATGTCAGGGTTTTTGATAGGCATCTTAGAAGCTTAATCCGCTTGAAACTGTTCGTCTAGAAGGAGTGAAATAACCACTGTTTTTGATGAGATATCAAAAAATACTTTAGCATGAAAATGGCTTTATTACTCGGTTAAAGCTAAATTGCGTAGGGCGATAATCGCCACATTAAATCGATGATCTCAATAATAGCCCTCCTCGGCTCGTTATCTGCTTTTATGTCGAAACAACAGAAGAGCGATAAGAGTCATTTACTAAACAAGATCAAACAAACTTTAAAGCGATCATTGGCGCGTGTATCATATTGCTTTATATTTTATTTAGTTTCTATGGAGGCGTTTGCAATTCAAAGTAACGCCCCCAAAAATATCCAACCAACAGTATTAAAGGGTGAGTTTTAATGGCTAAAAAGTTTTATGTGGTTTGGCAAGGTAAGGTGCCAGGTATTTACACGGATTGGAACAGCTGTAAAAGTCAGGTTGATAAGTTTGCGGGCGCAAAATATAAGTCGTTTCCAACCTTAGAGGCTGCCGAGCAAGCTTATATTGGAACGCATGTCATCTCCAGTCAGAAATCCACGGCTTCAAAAACAACGCCCGTTAAAAAGAAATCGCCCTCTAAAGCTGCAACGGTCAAAACCTATACGGCAGCTGAAATTGCGACCATGCCAATCGAAGTCAAGATTTATACCGATGGTGGTTGCGATCCTAATCCAGGTAAGGCGGGTTCAGGGATGGCCGTGTATCGTAATGAAGAAATAATAGAGCTTTGGTATGGTTTGTATAACCCAATGGGCACCAATAATACGGCCGAGTTAAATGCGTTACATCAAGCTTTGATGCTGGCTCAGATTGAGAGCAATAATGATAAGTCGGTCGCGATTTTTTGTGACTCAAAATATTCGATTCAATGTGTGACGCAGTGGGCTGTTAATTGGCAGAAAAAAGGCTGGAAAAAAGCCGGTGGTGAAATCAAAAATTTAGAACTGATTAAAGAGATGTTCGCTCTGCATCAGCTGTTAAAAGAGAGGGTGCAAGTATTGCATGTTAACGGTCACGTTGGTGTCGAAGGCAATGAATTAGCGGATCGTATGTCGATTTTGGCTATTAAAGTTAAAGATACTAAATTCAGCCGTTATCAAGAAAATATTAATGTGGCTGAGATTCTAAAAATGGAAGCGGGTTAATCGTACTCTTTAAGTAATTTCATCTGTTTGTCATAAAGCCGTCACCTCTCTGTTATCAAGGTCTCTTAAACTACATTTGTCTTTATTTAATGTGATTTAAAAGGTAAGAGAAATGAAAAAATTATTAGTCGCTTTATCCGTAGCTGGCATGATGACCGGTTGTTCTAATGCACCAGAGAGCAACTCTGCTCAAGTTGAAACTAAAGTGGTCGAAAACACGGCGGCTGCACCAAGTTTGAATAACGAAGATTTATACGTGGTTTATCAAGACGGCCGAATGAATGTTTTTTATGACGCTGACCTTTATAAAGGATTTCTTCAGCTCGGTGAGACTTCTTTCCGTAAAACGTTCATTGGCGCCGGTCCTAAAGGTGAAACGCTTATGTATGGTTTGACTAAGGCAGATAAGAAGAAGCTATCAGGCATTCCTTCGATTGAAATGATGGAAGGTCGTTTACCTGCCGCTGATGATTTTTATGGCGAGATCATTTCTGAAGGACGTATCAATGTCTTTAATGATTGGAAGCTGTTTCAAAAATTTATGGCTCAAGGTGAAGTTCCATACCGTTTAACTGATATCGGTGCGGGTCCTAACGGTGAAACAGTGGTTTATGCCTTAACAAAAGAGACAAAGAAAAAACGTCCTGAAGCGTTGATTTCTAAGTTTAAAGCGTTTCGAG
>VCMI01000074.1 GCA_006222135.1 Thiomicrorhabdus sp.
ACACGACGACTGCCCGTCATGCTATCGACCTTAGAGACACCAATACGTTCAGCAAAGTCACGCAATGAAGCCGCCGTATAACCGCGACGTCGCAAACCGGAAATAGTCGGCATACGCGGATCATCCCAACCAGAGACCAAGTTATCGTCCACTAACTGATGCAACTTACGTTTCGACATCACCGTATATTCTAGATTCAAACGTGAGAACTCATACTGATGTGGACGATCCGGTTTATCAAAATCGTTTAAGTGTTCCAGTACCCAGTCATACAGACGACGGTTGTCTTGGAACTCTAAAGTACATAAAGAGTGCGTAATGCCTTCAATCGCATCCGAGATACAGTGCGCGAAGTCATACATCGGATAGATGCACCACTTGTCACCCGTTTGATGATGGGTTTCGAAACGCACACGATACAAGGTTGGATCACGCAGACACATGAACGAAGAGGTCATATCGATTTTGGCTCTTAAAACACACTCACCCTCTTTGAAATCACCGTTTTTCATCTTCGCGAAAAGGTCTAAGTTCTCCGCAGGTGAACTATCACGGTGCGGGCTATTTTTACCCGCTTCACGCAAACTACCACGAAATTCGCGCGACTCTTCGGCGTTTAAGAAACAGACATAAGCCAAGCCTTTTTCAATCAACTCAGAGGCATAACCGTAAAACTGATCAAAATAGTTAGACGAATAACAGATATCTCCCGCCCACTCAAAGCCCAACCAAGCCACGTCTTTTTTGATGGACTCGACGTACTCGACATCTTCTTTGCTCGGATTGGTATCATCAAAACGCAGGTTACACTGACCTTGATAATCGGCCGCTGTACCAAAGTTTAAACAGATGGATTTTGCGTGCCCAATATGAAGATAACCATTGGGTTCTGGCGGGAAACGGGTATGCACCATTTCATGCTTATGATTCGCCAAATCATCATTGATGATATTGCGAATAAAATTGGCTGGACGTTCGACCACTTCGACTTTGCTCATGCTTAATAAAACCTATAAATATGCTGAGAGACCATTGCACGAGTCAATGAACGGCTATAAATGGCTAAAACTTGACTGTTTTTTGTTAAAAAACTACGCAATAGCTGGCTATTACCCACGTTTTTTACCTCAATCAGCCTAAATTTTATCTCATTTCTATCTCATCCCTGACCCATACAAAGGCCTCTGTGAAATTAACCAAAAACCTGTCTAAAAAGCGACCAGGCCTGATCAAAATAAATTGTGCCGATTATACCATTAATTGCAGGGCTTCAAAATGAGAGATTGAGGGATTTAAAAGGGCTTTCTCGTCCTGCTTTAAACAACACATAACAATGACTTGTTTATTTGAACAAATCTCTCTATTTATAGCATTCACACCGCATCGTTTTTGAAACCTACCAGGCCTGGTCGAATTGTTGAAATAGTGATGAAAGTCGTCATGAAACGGCGATTTACGAGAGCTTACCCACAAACCATACAATCAAAACGTTTAACGATTGCTGATTTTATGCAACAACGGATGCGCTAACTTGTGAGCACCTAAGGCAATCAGCCCCACCACTAAACCAATCATTAACTCTCCCAGCAGCAGCGGCATAAAGGTAATGGCATGATGAAGCGCGTCGATATTGTGGACAAAAATCCCACCGCCCACCAATAGCATGGCAAGCGTCCCCACCACTGACAGTGTTTTGATGATTTTAGGCAGCGAGGCCACCATTATTAAACCCGTTTTTTGAATAACTGTTTTTTTAAACCCTTTGAGACTCTCAGCTGTTTTAATCAAGTTAAAACCAATATCATCCAGGCGCACCAGCATGGCGACTATACCATAAACACCGATGGTCGCCAGAATGGCAACGAAGGTTACGGCCACAATCTGCAATAAAAGAGGCTCTTCTGCCACCGCGCCTAGCGCAATCATGACGATTTCAATCGAGAGGATAAAGTCGGTCATAATCGCCGATTTAATCTTTTTGTTTTCCTGGAGCTGTCTATCGTCACTCTCTATTGAAGCTTTCGGATCAACAGACTTTTTGGAAGCTCTAGGAAACAGCCACTCGTAAATTTTCTCTGCCCCCTCATAACTCAGGTAAATCCCGCCTATCATTAAAATAGGCACTATCAACCAAGGTGCAAAGGCGGAAAGAATAAAGGCAAACGGTAGGATAATCAGTTTATTTAGAAAAGAACCTTTGGTGATGGCCCATAAAACGGGTAACTCTCTTGAGGCATGGAATCCTGATGCTTTTTCAGCACCGACCGCTAGATCATCCCCTAAAACACCGGCCGTCTTTTTGGTCGCCACTTTTGACATAGTCGCGACATCATCAAAAATAGCGGATATGTCGTCTAAAATCACAAAAAAACCAGTTGCCATATCTCCCCTTTAAATAAAATTGATTAAAAAAATGCGCAATTGCTGATTGCTTCGCGAGTTTCGTTTAACATAAAGACTATAATGATAACGCTCAGAGTCACTAGGCCTGGTAAGTTTCTAAGGTACCGGCGTTTTATTTATGAAGCATAATTGAAATCAGGGATCTTATCCATTATGGCCAAGACAACCCTTTAGCGACCATTAAAGATTAAATAGATTGCATCAACGCCATGCACTATAACAAGTGTTTTAGATTAAAAACGGCAGTGTCAATTAATCTCAACCACCATCACAACAGGTTTAAATGTGTTTTTAAATAATAAGCTTTCCATTAAAAACAGTATTCATATCGTAGCGTTGGGCTATGGATTGCTTTTGCTGTTACTTGTCTTATCAAGTGTCTTTTTCTTTTCTCTAGAACGACATATTAAACAGACGGCAGAACAGCTACATATCACCGGTCAGCAGCAAAGCAATCTTGGCGAAATGGTCCGCGGAGCACGCGAGCGCAGCACTTTACTATTACGCATGACTTCGACAAATGATATTTTTTGATGGATGAAATTCAGCGTAAAATGGACACTGAGGCCTTTAAAATCACTATGGCTCGTCAGGCATTAGAAAAAACATTAACTGGAAAAAATTATTTAGCCTTATTAGACCAACTCTTCGCTATCGCAACTCGAAACCAAGTAAATCAAGACTTAGTCTATGACATTATGTTGCAAGACAAACCGGCTGTCGCACGGGAGTTTTTGATGAATGTTATCATACCTGTCCAAGATAACGCTTTAGCTAAATTGAAAACTTTCCAAGAAAAACTCCATCTTAAAGCGACACAAAACCAACAGCGGATGCACTATTATTTAAAGCAAAATAAAATCTTGTGGACGACCATCTCGATAATATTTGCTTTTAGCTTGCTTATAATTAGTGTTTTCACGCTAAAACGTTTACGCCAACAAGACCAAATACAAGTCAAATTTCAGCAACAGCTAGAGGATAAAGTAGAACATCGTTCCATGGAACTACACCTCGACAGTAGCGTACTCCACAATATTCATGAAGCGGTTGCGGTGGCTAACTGCGCCGGCGAATTCATCAAAACCAACCCTCAGTTTGATAAGTTCTTGATCGAAGCAAATATACAGGCCGATAATGCATGGGCAATTTTAAACGAAATAATCCCCCATTTATCCATTGATGAAACCCAGTGCATTTTGCTCGATCAAGGCTTCTCTCGTTATGAAGCGGAGATAAATATACAAAACCGTCAGCATCATTATTTTGTGGATGTCTTTTGCGTTGACGATGAGCACCTCAATCAACGCTATATCTCGCTGTTACTGACGGATGTGACAGAACTTAAAAACACCCAACAACATCTTCAAAAAATGGCGAATTTCGACACAGTGACCCAGCTGCCGAATCGCCACTTTTTTCAAACTCACCTGCAACAAGCGATCGATAATCAAGCGGTTCGAAAATTTACTCTGTTTTATATTGATTTAGACAATTTCAAATGGATTAATGACACTTTAGGCCATGCCAGTGGAGATAATTTCCTGCGTGAAATCGCTAAATTACTTGAACAAACATTCATTAACGATGACCAGATCCTAGTCAGTCGTCTAGGGGGAGATGAATTCGCTATCTTAGTCGAAAATGGCAGTGATGATAGTTTGGGGCATATTGCCGATCAGATTTTAAAAAGCTGTAAAGAGATTAATGACATTAATCATTATTCAAAAACAGTCGGCTGTAGCATTGGTGTGGCCTCTTACCCTAAAGATGGTAAAAGCCAAGAAGATTTAATGCGTCATGCCGATTTTGCTATGTACAAAGCGAAAGAACAGGGTAAAAATCAATATTGCTTCTTTTCTGATGAGATGGATCAACGTATCCATTACTTGTATGATATGGAGCAAAACTTACTAAACTGCGATTGAAGAAAAACAGCTTTTCATGAATTTTCAGCCGCAATTTAATCTACAAAATGGCCAGCTAACAGGAGCTGAATCGCTCGTGCGTTGGAAACATCAGGGTCAGCATATCTCACCTGCTGAGTTTATTCCATTAGCTGAAAAATTTGGTCTTATTCAAACCATCGGTTCATTTGTAATGCGTACCAGTCTTGAACAGTTAGCTTTATGGCAAACCCAAGGCCACCAACTGCCTAAAATAGCGGTTAATGCCTCATCAGCGCAAATCAGTCTGCAAAACTTTCCTCAAGAAATTGATGCCATACTCACAGAGACTCAAATATTACCGACTCAACTCGATATAGAAATAACTGAAACCGTTTTGATGGAAAACCTTAAGCAACAGAAATGTGCCTTGCAAGCTCTGCAAATGCAAGGCATCGAAATATCTATTGATGACTTTGGGACAGGCTACTCTTCACTTGCTTACATTAAACACTTATCGATTGACCGCATTAAAATTGATCAGAGTTTTATCAATGACTTAGGCAAAAATGAAGAGTCAGATAGCATCGTCTTCGCGATTATTACCATGGGGCATAGCTTGGGGCTAAAAGTACTTGCTGAAGGCATTGAAACGGCCGAACAATTAAAAACATTACGTAAAATGAACTGTGATGAAGGCCAAGGCTTTCTGCTTGGCAGACCCGTTGCGGCTGAGGCTTTTTCTTTTACTCCACTCGATATAAAAACTTTGGCGCAATAGAGTGTGCAGATAAGAAATAGACCTCATCTATTATTAAGTTCAAATCAATGGAAATATTCAACTTGACCAGGCATGTCCTGCGGCCTTAAAAAGCCAAGTGAGCGTAGGGTGTGTCCTAGCCGTCTTTACAAAACCATGTGGTCGCAGGACATGTCCTGCGGCTTTATACAGCCATGTGAGCGCAGGATCAAACTGCAATACACCTCTCCAAAAATGAATATACGGTGTCATAAAGTAGGCCTTTCAAATCTCTTCTGTAACCACCAAACCAAACTTACTCTAATCTAATAATGAACCAACCCAAATTTCTTTTATACCTACCCATTTTTAATCCCGCACTTTTACCTATTAGAACGTTATACTCTTCATACTTAAACTTAATATGTGTCGAACAATGAAACCAGCCTTACTCTTTATCACACGCCCTATTGTGGTCTCATTATTATGGCTAAGCCTAGTGATGGCCGTCGTGTACACATTGACTCCCATCCCTTTCTTAGAAAACCTAACTGTGTCAATACCATGGTCTTCTGAGCAAGTGGTGATAATGCTTTTTGCCCTACTCTGGATCTTATCGATCATCAGTCCGCGCATGAACCGCAAACTTAAGGAAGAGTTAATTCAGCAAGATTTAGAGAATAGACAAGCGCTTAAGACCCTTAAACAGCAGCATAAGATCGAAAATAGTCAAATCCAGGCATTAATGGAAAATGAACAATTTGCCTTTTGGGAATGGAATATTAAAACCAAAAAAGCGACATTCTCTTCCCAATGGAAAAAAATGATTGGCCTTGCGGATGATGAGTCGCTCACCAACCTAAATGATCTTCAAAAACGTATCCATCCTCGAGATCAGGAAAGCGTCCAACAACAGTTTTTTAAAAATATTAAGTGGTGCACAGAAATTATTTGAGTGTACACACCGAATTCAGCATGCCGATGGCCACTACATTTGGGTACATGACAAAGGCCAGGTCTTTACGGGTGAAGATGGTCGTATTGAAAAAGTCTTAGCTATCCGATTGGACGTCAGCGCACAGAAATGGATTGAAGATGAACTAGAGGTCGACTCAATTATTATAGAACACGCTGCCGAGGGTATTGCCGTCATTGATGCCGATATGCAGATAAAACATTGCAACCAGGCTCTTTGCAGAACGTTGAAAAAAGACAAACAACAAGTGGAAAGCTCAGACTTACAGACGATTATCAATAGCCTGCAGACCAAGGTTGATGACTCTATCTTAGAAACGGTTGAAACAGAAGGCTCTTGGCGAGGTGAATTGAACCTGTTTGATGAAAAAAATGAAATTTGCCTAGCCAGTCGAGTCAGCATTCAAAAAATCTTTCACGATACCACGCAAAGCATACATTACAGCTTTATTCACTCCGATATTACCGACCTAAAGAAAACCCAATCCGCTTTGGATACCCTTGCCAATGTAGACAGTGTGACCGGCCTCGCGAACCGTCACAAGCTCTACAATATTTTAGAAATGGCTTTAAAGTCTACAAAACGAAGTAACTCTGATGTTCCTAGATTTAGATAACTTCAAAAACGTCAATGACACRCTCGGTCATGACATTGGCGATTTACTGCTAAAGGCGGTCGGTAAAGAGATTAGTAAACTCATTCCTAACAAGTCACTCTTGGCTCGCGTGGGGGGAGATGAGTTTGTCTTCTATTATGAAAAAGGCTTAAGCYMMYTKYCTTCCACRGAGATTGCGCAAAAGATTACMGACAAGCTCAAACAGCCGTTTGATATTAAAGGTCATAAAGTCCAAATTGGCTCCAGTATCGGTATCGCACACTACCCTCAACAGTCATTTGACCGTCACTCCCTTATTAAAGCCTCAGATCTCGCTATGTATCAAGCGAAACGTGCCGGTAAAGGCCAATTTCGTGAGTTTTCAGAAGAATTTAAAACATCTGATAATGATAAAGGGAGCCGCTCCGGTTTAAACGGACCAGACTGACTTATCTTACAAGAGGCATTTAATAGATGAGCATTTACAACGTTTAATTTACAGGCTCTAGCCCCCTTGCTATTACTCGTAATTATGTCTATTCACATTCGCTAAAATATTTTGTAAAATACAAAATACTACTTCATAATATTAAATGTAGCCGTTTAGAAAGCTTAGATTACGAGGATTTAATATTGCTTAGCAAAAGATGTTCATCACTCTTTAAACACCTTACCTATATTCACCCCAGTCATTCTCCATCAATAGGTAGAGCAATTTTCCTTACAGCCTTAATGGCTATAGGGTTGATTATGGCCATTCT
>VCMI01000007.1 GCA_006222135.1 Thiomicrorhabdus sp.
ACACGACGACTAAGTAACTCAGGAAGAAATTGATTGGGTTGTTGATAAGCTCAACAATCGCCCAAGAAAGTGTTTAGGATTCAGAACACCTAATGAGGTGTTCTGGGGAAATTAAAACTGTTGCACTTACGACTTGAATGTATCGTCTAAAATTCAGAGTTAACCCTTAAATAGGTTTGGGCTGAGTGCAGTCAATTCAAGGCAAAACAAGGGAGTGTACAACTGTACTCGACCGTTTTTAACGAAGAAGTGGCGGTGCTCAGCACAAACCGGAAAGGTTAGATTAGTGGACTTCTAGGACTTCTACTTTATAGTCTAGGGTCTGATCTGCTAATGGATGATTCCCATCAAGATAGACCTTGTCTTCAGCGATTTCAATAATACGGAAAACAATCGTTTCGCCATCCGGATCTTCTGTCTCAACGGTTGAACCAACCTCTAATGCGACATCATCTTCAAAGTTTTCTGGACCCGCGAAAACAACCAAATCGTCATTGGTCACGCCATAAGCTTTTTCCGGTGGAATAGTCACTTTTGCAGAGAATCCTGGCTCTTCGCCTTCTAAAAATTCTTCAAGCCCTTCGATGATTTCACCTTCGCCTTGAATATAGATAACTGGCTCACTCTCAAAGGTAGAGTCAATGACTTCACCGCTTTCATTACGTAGCTCATAGTTGAATGTAACGCGACTGCCTTTTTTAATTCTCATAACTCGTACCCTTTGGTCATTTTTTGCATTAAAATAATGAGTGATATTTTACCGTAAAGAGAGTTCAAATGCGTCAGATTCTACTAGATACCGAAACCACTGGTTTTGACCCCCATACAGGCGACAGAATTGTTGAAATTGGTGCGGTGGAACTCATCAAACGTAAATTAACCCACAACAATTATCATCAATATCTCTATCCTGAGCGTTTAGTGCCTCAAGATGCGATTGATGTTCACGGTATTACCGATGCCTTCCTGAAAGACAAACCACTTTTTTCAGCCATCGTGGAAGACTTTATGGAATACGTCAGTGGCTCAGAGCTCATCATGCACAATGCACCGTTCGATGTGGGCTTTATCAATAAAGAGCTCTCTTTATTAAAAAAGAACAGATGGGGCAAGATTGAAGATCACTGTATTATCACTGACTCGCTTAAAATGGCGAGAAAGACCTACCCTGGACAACGTAACTCTTTAAATGCTTTATGCAAGCGACTGGGGATTGATAACACTAATCGTACTTTGCATGGCGCCCTACTCGATTCGGAAA
Organism: Thiomicrorhabdus sp.; assembly: GCA_006222135.1. Classification (GTDB taxonomy): domain Bacteria; phylum Pseudomonadota; class Gammaproteobacteria; order Thiomicrospirales; family Thiomicrospiraceae; genus Thiomicrorhabdus. Next base: position 1,262 of record VCMI01000007.1, read on the forward strand.
TTCTGGCAGACGTTTATTTAACCATGACAGGGGGACAGACGGCGCTCTCCCTCAACAGCGATTCTGCAGAAAATGATGGTCATAATACGGCGATTTCTCTAGCAAACTCGCAAAATAGGAAACCTTTACGATTAATGCCGGCCAGCGAAGATGAACTCTCCAGGCATCAGAAAAAACTCGCTGAAATTTCAAAAGAATCTAATCAAGAGATAAGCTGGTAACAGATGACAACCCAAAAATAGATCTCTCGATATTTTTTAGTTCCTTAGAAAACACCTAAAAACTTAAGTAGACCCACTGAATTCAGAGTAACTCATGCTAAAAGACTAACGCTTTGAGTTATCTCTGACGGATTCAGAGTTTGCTCTTGTTGCTGAAACAACCCCTCGGCTAGGAATGGCCATCCAACTCGGCATATGCCATTTGGAACCAACTAAAGTCGGTGAATCAACTCTTTTTTTGGCCACCAAACAGTAGACATTACCAAACTGTAAACCTAAACCAGACAAAACCCTTTCAAACCACTCAACGAGAGTGATTAAAACCCCTACTGATGGACGTCGTACAAAACAAGTGACAGAACTGTAGTTTTGTATTTGTACGTCATAACCCAGTACCTGCAGCCACTCTTTAATACGTTGTGACGTTTCTAACTTTGCTTGCTCAAACACCCTATCTCTTTTAAACCAACGGTGGCGCATAATAAAACAGCCGTAGGGATTAAAACCCGTAATAATCACATGACCTTCTGGAACGAGCATGCTATCAACTTGCCTTAGTAAGTAATAAGGGTCTGCAGCAACTTCTAGAGTGTGTGGCAGTAAGACCACATCCGCTTTTTCTTTACCAATAGGCAAATAGTCCAAATCAGCACGAATTAAATGACAATGCGGATCCTTGTGCGCTTCAGTGGACTCATGCTCAAGAATTGGATCAATTAATAGCTTGTACTTTATACGACTGCTTGCAATTAAATGCTCCGAAGATGGCACACCAAGCTGCACGATAAAGTAGCCAAATAAATTTTGGATGGCTGACTCAACCAAAACCTTCTCTTGCGCTAAAACGGCCCTGCCCGAACCGGTGGAATACCATTGATTCAAAGAGTGTTGAAAACCCTGTTTCATTAAATTCTCCTACCGAATAATTTCATCGTTAACCTTTTCGGTCTTCGCCGTACAAAATCATCTGTAAATTTGCTAAAATATGTTCAATTATAGCAATTATGCCGGTTAAAAAATTATGAATATCGTTGGTCTTCCCGCACTCATAGACACCTATGAAAATTACATTTGGATTCTCTATGAAGCAGATAAAGCATGGGTGGTGGACCCTGGCGAATCGATCCAGGTGATTGATTTTCTAAAGCAGAATAAACTTAATCTACAAGCGATTCTAATTACCCATACGCATTTCGATCATATTAATGGCGTCCCTGCTCTTAAAGAGACCTTTCCTGAAGCGGTCGTTTATGGGCCTGCGAAAAACCAGCACCGCACTATTGAAACAGGTTTGTCTCATGGGGATGTTATAGCCTTAACGACGAACTTTAGTCTAGCCGTTTTCGACACGCCGGGCCATACAGCCAATCACATCAGTTTTTACAATGAACAAGCATTATTCTGCGGCGACACTTTATTTACCGCCGGCTGTGGTCTTGTTTTAGGCGGAACCGCGGAGGAGTTTAGTCAGTCCATCATCAAACTTCGTGACCTACCTGACAGCACCCCTTTTTACTGTGCACATGAATATACTGCAGACAACCTTAAGTTTGCACTGCTGGTCGAACCTGGCAATGAACAGTTGCAACAACGCGCCAAGCAACCATTGTTTGACTACCCTCAGATCCATAAGGGTCCGCTTTCAACGTTAGGTGAGGAAAAAAACACGAATCCATTTATGCGTTTTGATGACCCGACGATCAAGACCGAGTTGATGAAACGTGGAGCCACGGACTCGCCAACGAGCCTATTCAAGACATTACGTGAATGGAAAGACCAATTTGATCAACAGGCTTAATTTAAATAATTTTTTACCCTCCGGTCTTCGCTAGGATAATATTAAGATATGACGTTTTTTTCAGAACACACACCTTCTAATAGGCAGGGGCAAGCATTAACTAATTCTTCAAAGAAAATGACGCTTTTGGCTAAAACGACTCATGCCTCCCTGTCATTTTCTGCCCTGCTGTTTCTCTCCGGCTGTGTTACGTTACCAGCCGACTCCGTATCAACTGAAAGATCACTACAAACGAATCAATCAACGGTGATTAAGTCTCCACATCTACACGTCATTTCGCAGACTACGCCCGATGCGATTAAGCAGTTAAATAGCAGTCAAACCTTTCACCCTATTATTTGGGATGAAATGCATGGCCAATTTCATTTAGCCGCTGTTAACCTCGGTCACTATGATTCTCAGCTAAATTATTTCAAAAAACACCCGAATCACTTAAATCGAGTTTCGAAACGTTCAAAGCCTTATTTGCACTTCATTCTCAGTGAAGTTCAGAAACGCGATATGCCTTATGAAATGGCTCTACTGCCGATTATAGAGAGTAGCTTTCGGCCGACCGCTTATTCTGAGCAAAGTGCTGTCGGCCTATGGCAATTCATTCCTAGTACAGCCCACCAGTGCGGCTTAGATCAAAACTGGTGGTATGACGGCCGTCAGGATACGATTCAGAGTACACAAGCCGCTTTAGATTACCTGCAAAAGCTTTATGCTTTAAACAACAATGATTGGTTACTAGCTCTGGCGTCATACAATGCTGGGATTGGTAACGTCTACAAAGCCATAAAGAAATACAAGAAAAAACATACCTTAGAGGATGCACAGCCTACGTTTTGGGATATCCAAAATTATCTTCCAACAGAGACTCAGAACTACGTTCCACAATTACTGGCCGTGTCGCACATCATCAATCAAGCAGATAACTGGGGCATTGAGTTAGAACCTGTCGAAAACAGCCCTTTTTTTACGGAAGTCGAGTTAAATCAACAAATCACTTTGAGTGAAGCTGCAAAACTTTCTGGCGTATCTAAAGAACTGTTCGGCACTCTGAATCCAGGCTATCTCAGACCAACGACGCCTCCTAAAGGACCGTTTAATATCTTACTGCCAGTGAAACGAGTAGCTCATTTCAAACAACTCCTTGCTAAGTCTAATAATCTGTTCGACATTCAATGGATGCGTCATAAAATTAAGCCAGGTGATAGCCTAGGCCTTATTGCCGAAAAATATCACACTTCCCGTAAAGCAATCCAAAACTTAAATGGCTTAAAAGACAGTCGTATCCGTGCTGGCAAAACGTTACTGATTCCAGTGCCGTCTCAGAATGCCTATAAAGTGGAACGTCTCACGAATAAAAGCCAATACAAAGGCGTCAAAAAGATTCACATCGTCTCTTCTGGAGATTCTCTCTGGCGCATTGGACGTTATTACAATGTCGACACCAGAACACTCTGCAGGTGGAACAATATTGAGATTCAAGCACCTCTGCGTAAAGGTCAACAATTAGAAATTCGCAGTGCGCGCTATGACAACCAGGTAACCTATACTATTAAAAAAGATGAAAGCCTGTGGACGGTCGCTAAAAAATACAATGTGAGCACCGATTCGCTGATACGTTGGAATAATATTAAACAGTCAAAAATTATTCAGCCGGGCACTCAAGTCACGGTTTGGCAACCTAAAGCGCCTCACAAGAATTATCACGTCAAAAATGGAGATAATCTTTGGGACATCGCCAAGGCAAATCAGCTCTCTGCAAAGCAACTAGCAAGTTATAATCAACTCTCTATAAGGGCCTATTTAAAACCTGGTCAGATTTTAAAAATCCCACTGGAGAGCTAGAAATTCTAATGAGTTTTCTGAAGATTTTAAATCTATTTGGCAAGCGTGTCCGTTCTCGTTCAAATTCGGGGAGCGCTATAGTTTTTAGAAACCAGCTCAATCGCCTGACATTTACCTGCCTACTTTTAAGTAGTTTAATCAGCTATCAAGCGACCGCCTCTACTGCAAATAAAATATTAAGTAGTCAGCAGCAGGCCTTTTTAGACGCATACCAATCCATTAAACTGAATGACCGTAAAGCCATCGCCCAATATAAAGTCCAGCTCAAGGATCATCCACTCTATCCTTATGTGCTTTACCATGACTATCGTTTACACCTAAAAAATACGCCAGACGCCCTCATTGAAAACTTCATTCAAACTTACAAGAAAAGTTATCTAAGCGATTTTCTTTACGTTAAATGGTTAACTTATTTAGCCAAAAACAGACAGTGGAATGAGTTCTCAAAAATTTATAAGCCACAAAAAAACCAAGATTCACAGTGCTATAACATCCAAGCACTTTCCCATACAAAACAGCTTAATACCGCCTTAGAATTATCCATACCGATTTGGGAAAACTCAACCACCCTCAGCAGGGCTTGTCGCCCCATTGATGAGCTGATAAGAAAACACAAAAAACTCACCGGCAGCATGGTTTGGAAAAGAATTAATTTAGCCATGAATAAACACAAACTCTCTCTGGCCAACTCTCTGAGTAAGGATCTTTCTCGAGAAGAGCAAAAGATGCTTCATGAATGGGTAAAAGTTTACAAAAACCCCAAATTAATCTCGAAACCTTTGCCTAGAAGCATAACGCCAATGGTTAAGAAATCTATATTCACACAGGGTATTCGTAAATTAGCCTCTAGAGACACGGCTCTCGCCCAAAAATCGTTGGAGTTATACAATAAGCAATATGGTTTAAACAGTCAGCAATACAATGTATTGGCACGTAAGGTCGCTTTGCGTACGGCTTATCGCTCTGACCCTCAAGCTAAAGACCTGTTACAACACGTGAATCGTAATGGTTCTAAAAATACAGATAGCTTGCGTTGGCAAGCCCAGATAGCCATTAAACAATCAGATTGGCCACGCCTGCTTGAAGCCATTGAATTAATGAAACCGGTTAAACAACAATCTAAAAAATGGCTCTACTGGAAAGCCCGCGCGCTTGAGGCCACCCAGCAATTTAAGGCGTCTGATTATTTATATCGAACACTCGCTAGACAGCGTAATTACTATGCTTTCATGGCCGCCGATCGATTAAATCTGGATTATCAGTTTAATCCTAAACCGATTAAAAAATTAAAGCCTGATGAGCTGCTTAAAAAATATCCGGAATTATTGCGCATACAAGAATTACTGGCCATTGGTTGGCCTTTAAGCACCCGACGCGAATGGTATCACCTCCTCAATAAAGCCGATCAAAATGAACTGCAAGCCGTGGCCGTATTGGCAAATCAATGGAAGCAACACGCTCAAGCGATTCGTTCTTTGGCCAAAGCAAAATCGTGGGATGCCTTAAGTTTAAGATTTCCAACCCCTTACAAACAACCTGTCATGCAGAATGCTAAACGCAATGATATTGATGCGTCATGGATATACGGCATTATGCGACGTGAAAGTGCTTTTTCAAAAGAGATTAAGTCTCCGGTAGGGGCGACCGGTTTAATGCAACTCATGCCAAAGACCGCTCGATACATGAGTAAAAAAATCAGTTCGAAAAACATCTCTTACACAAAACTCACTGAAGCGAAAAACAATATTGAACTGGGCAGCGCTTACTTGAGTTACTTGAGCCAAAAATTCAGTGGCAATAAAGTGTTAGCAACGGCCTCTTACAATGCCGGTCCTAATAGAGTCGACAAATGGATTCCTGCAAATGGTTCCTTACCGGCGGATCAGTGGATTGACTCACTGCCTTATAGTGAAACACGTGCTTATGTTAAAGCCGTTTTGGAATACACCACTATTTTTAATTCGCTTTTAAATCAAAGGTACACTCGATTAAAAGACGTTATGCCCGATATCGGTAGCCAACCACGGTTGAAAACCGACCCTAAACATCCTTAAATCAGCTCAAACCACCAGACTTATCAGAGCCTAACGCCCTTTCATAACGGATAGGACTATTAAGTCCTGCCCTTATCCCTTCTAAAGACCCTATATAGTCTCATTTCGGACAGACAAAAAAAAACCTTCGCTGGACAAGCGAAGGTTTAAATAAATTATCTCAATCGAAATAATCAGAGGAGGATACTCATGAAGAAACATGAATGAGTCGATTGTATTAGTATTTGCTTATCTTGTCAATTATAAAGAGCTTTATAGCTCATTATATTTTTTTATAGCCGCATATAACATATTGTTTTTAAAAGGCTTATAAATAAAAGGGAATTAAAAAACGTGACTACAACCCACTGAAACCACCTTATAATAAGACCTCTATTTAAGAGCGGCTACACTCTACGCCAAGTCGTGCCTTCTGAAGAGTCCAATAGCTCAACGCCCAAAACCGTTAACTCATCTCTAATTTCATCTGAGCGTGCAAAGTTCTTATCTGCACGTGCGTTTTTTCGATCTTCAATAAGTTGCGTTATCATCTCTTCTGTTAACTCTGAGCCACTTGGCTGAAACTTAAAAAAGGCTTCAGGCGATTGTTCTAACAACCCTATTTGGTTTCCAAGTTTAATCAATAATCCTGCCAGGCCTGCCTCTTTGGTTTTATTGACTTCTTTTGCCAACTCAAATAACACGGCCATCGCTTTCGGGGTGTTGAAATCATCATTCATCACCGCCATAAACTGAGCTTCATATTCTGTATTTTCAGACGGTTGACCTGGAGCCACACTTTCCAAAGCCGAATATAAACGACCGACACTGGCTTTAGCAGACTCTAAGTTTTCTTGAGAATAATTGACAGGGCTACGGTAATGACTCGCCAATAAAAAGTAACGAATGACTTCTGGTTGAAAAACTTTTAAGACTTCTCGAATGGTAAAGAAGTTATTTAAAGATTTAGACATCTTCTCATCATCAATACGCACAAAACCACAATGCATCCAAGTATTGACATAATGATCGCCTGTCGCACATTCGGATTGAGCGATTTCATTTTCGTGATGTGGAAAAGAGAGATCCATGCCACCGCCGTGAATATCAAAATGGTTGCCTAGACACTTAGTCGACATCGCGGAACACTCAATGTGCCAACCTGGACGACCTTCACCCCAATTAGACTCCCAAGCTGGCTCATTGGCTTTGGAAGCTTTCCATAAAACGAAATCTAATGGATTGTGCTTCATTTCATTCACTTCAACACGCGCACCGGCTTCTAAGTCTTCTAATTTTTTACCTGAAAGACGACCATATTCCGCAAATGAATTGACCTTAAAGTAGACATCACCGTTACTGGCTGGGTAAGCAAAACCTTTATCAATTAAGACTTGAATCATGCCTTTAATTTCACTCATATGCTCTGTCGCTTTAGGTTCCATATCGGGACGCAGTACATTCATGGCTTTTTCATCGGCATGCATCTCAGTGATCATACGCTCAGTGAGCGCTTGAATGGATTCACCATTTTCTAAGGCACGCTTGATAATTTTGTCGTCGATATCTGTGATGTTACGCACGTAATTCACGTCATATCCTAATAGACGTAGATGACGAACCACCGTATCAAAAACCACCATGACACGAGCATGACCAATATGACAAAGATCATATACCGTCACACCGCAGACATAGATACCGACTTTATTATCATGAATGGGTTTAAACAACTCTTTCTGGCGTGTTTCAGTGTTAAATATCTGTAAACTCATAGTGTTTCCTGTCATCAAATTCGGTGCAAAGGGAGTCGATCTACTTGAAAAAGTGAACTTACCCCCCAAAATATAATCATTCACAGACAATTTCTTGAGGTATTTCTAGAAAAGTCTCTATAAATATTTAGGTCTTAAAGACCTAGGTGTTAGAATGCGTTTATTGTAACTCAAACCAATTAAAACTTTAGGAGTGAATCATGACAAAAGGTCTAATTTTAAGCCTCAAAACGGCCACCATCGGCTTACTATATTTAGCATTAAGCTCCAATGTTTTCGCCCAATCAGAGCCCGTCTCGACACCAAAAGCAGCTACCGTAGCACCGCAGGTTTTAATTGAAACCTCAAAAGGTAGCTTCGTTATAGAGCTTTATCCTGACAAAGCCCCTAAGACGGTTGAAAACTTCTTACGTTATGTGAATGAAGAATTTTATGACAATACAATATTTCATCGTGTGATTCCGAACTTCATGGTCCAAGGCGGTGGTTTTACGGCTGACATGCAGAAAAAGCATACCCATGCCGAGATTCAGAATGAAGCTGACAATGGACTACGTAACCGTATAGGGACTGTCGCTATGGCGCGTACTAATGATCCACACTCGGCAACCGCGCAGTTTTTTGTTAATGTTTCCCAAAACACCTTTTTGGACTTTCGTGAAAAACATGGTCGAGGCTGGGGATATACTGTTTTTGGTAACGTTATTAAAGGTATGAAAACCGTTAATCAAATCCGCAATGAAAAAACAGGTTTTAAGGACGGCTTTAAAGATGTCCCACTTACAACCGTTATGATTATCAAAGCCCGTCAAATCAAATAATTCAACAAATTTATAGAATTCAGAACACGAAAACAAAGGAATAACGATGTCAAAAGTTAAAATCAGTACCACCATGGGCGATATTGCAATCGAATTAGATGATGCAAATGCACCGATTGGCACAGAGAACTTCGTTCACTATGTAATGGACGGATTTTTCAATGGCACTATTTTCCACCGCATCATCCCTAATTTCATGGTTCAAGGCGGCGGCATGCTACCAGGTATGGAAGAGAAGTCATCTGGTCCTGCCATTGGAAATGAAGCTGACAATGGATTGAAAAACGTGCGTGGTACCTTGGCTTATGCTCGTACCGGTGACCCGCACTCTGCCACCACTCAGTTCTTCGTCAACCTAAAAGATAATGATTTTTTGAATCATTCTGGCAAAAACCCACAAGGTTGGGGTTATGCAGTCTTTGGTAAAGTCACTGAAGGGATGGATATCATCGATGAGATGGCTAAAGTTGAAACCACAACACGCATGGGTCACCAGGATGTACCGCGTGAAGACATTCTAATCACCAAAACAGTCTTGATTGAAGACTAATCAAAAGGGATTGTCTGACGACCCAATAAAAAGATAATCGTTATAAAGCCGAAGTTCCTCTTCGGCTTTTTTTTGTTTTCAGACCAGCAGATTGATGATCCCTTTTTAGGTTCAACGCCTCCCACTTTCCATTAACCTCTAAAGTTGTTAAAATCTCAGAATGAATCCATACACCCTATTCGTTGCAGACATACATTTGCAACCCGAACCAGACCACCCTATCAATCAAGCATTTGAAAAATTCCTAATCGATGAAGCCCCAAAAGCAGAAGCGCTTTATATTCTGGGGGATTTATTTGAAATGTGGGTCGGTGATGATATTGGTTTAGAGCAGTATGCTTCGATTATCAGCAAGCTTAAATTTTTGACCGACAATGGCCTACCGATTTATTGCCAATATGGCAATCGTGACTTTTTAATGAGAGAAAGCTTTTGGCAAGCCACTGGGATTCAATTTTTAGTAGAGCCGAGTCAAGTGACTTTATATCAACACACTTACCTGATAATGCATGGAGATAGCTTGTGTACCGATGACAAAAGCTACCAAAGAATGCGTTCGATTTTACGAAACGCGGTAGTACAGTGGCTGTTCTTGAATCTAGGTCGGAAACGTCGTCTTGCGATTGGTCAGAAAATGCGTCAGGGTTCTGCACAACAGAGCCAAAATAAACCTCAGGCTATTATGGACGTCAATACCCAAGCCGTCTGTGATCTATTTAAACAATATCCGAATGTCGAGCACCTTATTCATGGCCACACACACCGCCCTGCGCACCACAAAATTGAGTCAGGACAGCAAACCCTACATCGCTGGGTTCTAGGCGACTGGCAAACTTTAAAAGATGGCCCGAGTAAACTCCTCAGAGTCTCAGCATCAGGGCCAGAACTGGTTGATTACCCCTATTAATTCTCATTAGTGGTGCACTTTGAACTTGAATTCACCGTTTATAACGAACTTTAATAATGACCAGGCCTTATATGTTGAAAGTGTTCTCCAGAAGTGGAGAATTTATTAGGGACGCTTAGTAAAAGGACAGAGAGATCTTGTGACCAGGCCTAGGGTAAGACCTTCCATGCCAGATTAAGACCTTTGTCCTCACACACTATAAACTGAACGGTATCTTAGGCAGGACACGACTCCTAGCCTGTATTCATAAGGTTAGTAAAGCCATAGTGTGAACTTACCAAGCGAGACTAAATCCTATCACATATTAGGCGGTTTATCATGGCGACATACATTGGAATTGACATAAGCAAAGACACCTTTGATGCGGCAACAAGTGAGCAGAAGCAAAGCATCATTTTTAAGAACACTGTAGCAGGATATAAAAAATTCAAAACTTGGGTTTCTAAGTTTAATGAACCTCATGTTTGCATGGAAGCAACAGGGAAATATTATTTGGGGCTAGCCACCTCTCTTTACCAACAAGGCGTTTCAGTCTCAGTCGTAAATCCATTAAGAATTAAACGATATGCTCAATCGGGATTAAATAGGGTTAAAACGGATAGTGAAGATGCTAAGGTTATTGCGCAATTTTGTAAGACAGAAAAATTGGTGCTCTGGGCGCCTGATAAGCCCGTAATACAAGAGCTTCAAGAGTGGTATAAACTTAAAGAGCTTCTAACAAGTCGTCGTGT
>VCMI01000075.1 GCA_006222135.1 Thiomicrorhabdus sp.
ACACGACGACTCTGGCAGATCAAATGCCACCACACGCTCGTCACCGATCATGCGGTTAATCAAAGTTGATTTTCCGACATTCGGACGACCAATAACGGCAACACGAATTCCAGGGTGACTGTCTAGATCTGATTCAGTCGAGGCTTCTGATTCTGGAAGTTTTGCAAGAATCTGCTCCATACATACCGTAACGTTATCACCATGCGCAGAAGAAATCGCTAACGGCTGACCTAACCCAAGTTGAAAGAAATCAGAGGTGGCCACATCATGATCATGACCTTCCGCCTTATTAACGACAACCTGGATAGGTTTATCAAACTGACGAATATACTTTGCAATCTTTTCATCAGCAGAGACAATCCCCTGACGACCATCGACTAAAAATATAATCGAATCGGCTTCTTCTATAGCAGCGGTTACTTGTCCCGCCATTAGCGGATCAACACCATCAACTTCACCACTTAAACCACCGGTATCAACAATGATATAAGGACGACTACCGACACGGCCAGTGCCGTATTGACGGTCACGGGTCAGGCCAGGATAATCCGCCACAATCGCATCGCGAGAACGTGTTATACGATTGAATAGTGTTGATTTTCCGACATTAGGTCTGCCAACTATGGCGATAACCGGTTTACTCATTTGTGTCTATTACCTGTTTTCAATGTTTCATTGTTAATTTTCGCGATATCACTATATCGGGGAAAGAGCGTCTAAATTAAGGGTTCGTTTGGCCCCTCTGTTCAGCATGCTCTGTTTTAAATAGAGTCAAATTTGATGGCTGAACGGTGTAATCTGTAATCACGCCTTCATCATCCAATAACGTTATTTCTATGCCATCGACTTTAACGCGCAAAATTCGATTCCCATCACCATATTCATTACTGTGTTTTACACGAGAAGACTCTGTTCCTTGAATGCTGTTCATCCAATGTAAATAGCCCCAACCATCAACCACTAAGAGTTCGTCGTGATATAGGGTTAAGTCACCAACCAAACGACTTTTAAAAGCATCCTGTTTCCAAAGTTGAGCGCCGCTTAATAGGTCAAGTGCGTGAATCACATCACTATCATCCACTACAAATATAGTGGAGTCACTGACAACAAGATCCCTATAACCTGAAATTTCCTTCACAAAATAGAAATTGCCATTTTCAGGATTAATAGACACTAACTTGCCATGAAAACCCACTGCAATCAAACGATTCTGTTTCATCACTAGACTAGATTGCACATCGACCATGCGCTCTAGGTCAGTACGTCCCTTAGGAACTGCCACACGGGTTTCCCATAAAAGTCCACCCGACTTTGCTGAAAAGGCTTGAATCGAACCACTTTCCCAACCAACATAAAGATTACCTTCATGGTAAACAACCGGTGGTGAACCACGTAATGACAAGCTCGGCATTTGATGCTCGGCAACCCACACAATTGCACCACTATTGATATCTATTGCGTAGAGCTTGCCATCAACGGTGCGTGTAAAGATTTTCTGTTCAGCCACGACAGCATGACTCATGACTTCACTCGAAAGTTGTGTCTGCCACAGGATATGACCATCTATGGCTGATAATACGATGAGTTGACCTTTCGCAGTCCCTATAATCAACTTGTCACCATGTTTTGCAGGACCCGATACGATGGGTGTCGCAAATTTAGTCTCCCAAACCACCTGATCTGTCCAGCGACTCGTATTCTCTTTCTGCAATGCGACAACATAACCCGTTGAATTGGCGACATACAAATTATCACTGTCTTCCGAAAAGAATAGCCCTTCGGAATCTTTGTTCGGCATGGTTTCTGTTTTAACTTGCCAATTCTTATGGAGCGTATAGTTTGAGTCAAGTGGCGCCAACGCCGTCGGCTCCTTGATCACTTTTGGTGTCGAACAACTACTTGAGATAATCGCAAGCAATCCTATAAAAGCAAAACGCATTTTCATTCTTGGAACCAACCTTTTAATAAAACATTCAATTTCAATGAATAAATTTAAACTTATTTAGATAAGTCATCTAATTGAATGTGAGCCAGACCCATTAGGTTTTTTTCAGCATCCTCATTCATTACAACATTTTTAAACGCTTGTAGAGCGAGGTCTTCTTTGCCCTCTGCTAAAGCGACTAAACCAGATATATAATCAAAGTTTGCTTTTTCTGCACCGTTTAAATCAGCCTGAGACAAAGTTGTTAAATTTTTATCTGCACCTTCAAAGTCGTTAATATCCGCATGAATTCGAGCGACTCTTAATAGAGCTAGATTACGTAACTGAGGATCTTCTGCCGATTCAGTAACCCACGTTAAATGCTGAATGGCTTCATCCGTATCGCCTTTCTCTAAACTGTACTTCGCATACAACATCGCAGCACCAATCGCATATGGACTTTCAGGTTGCTCTTGAACTAACTTAAGCGCTTCACGAGAGACTTCACCAAAATTTCCTTGCTGCATACTCACTTGTAAAACTTCATACAGTGAAGAAGCATTAGTCGATTCAACCGACTTAGTATTGGTCCAATAACGCCAACCAGAAAATGCTAAGACACCCACTAAAATAACGGTGAGTAACTGTGATCCATTCTTTTTCCACCAAGCTTTAATCGCATCAAGCTGTTCATCTTCTGTATCGTAACGACTCATCTTTGAAAACCTTTATTTAAAATAATGTAAAAAATATGTTTAAAAATTCTGTAAATTTGTAGGCGTATCTACCTGATTATCAGACTGGAAACAACCCTGATAGATGCACAACTAAGTCATCCCACGTAACCGATTGTTGTTCAGAATTATCTCTCAACGGCTTAAGGGCTACGATCTTATCAGCGATTTCCTGTTCACCTAAAACGATAGCGTAACGGGCACCAGATCTATCTGCCTTTTTGAACTGGCTTTTAAAGCTGCCACCGCCACAGTTCATCTGAACATTCAAATGCGGTAAAGAATCCCTCACCATTTCAGAAATGACCAGGCCTGGTCGTTCCACATTATCGCCGACTAACACGACATATAAATCGGGAGTTGCCACCACAGGAACTTTGTCACCATCGATCAATAAAGACGCTAAACGCTCAATACCCATTGCAAAACCAACGGCAGGCGTAGGCTTACCACCGATTTGCTCGACGAGACCATCATAACGACCTCCGGCACAGACTGTACCTTGTGCACCTAATTCAGTGGTCACCCATTCAAACACAGTGCGATTGTAATAATCCAGTCCGCGTACCAAGTTAGGATTGACGACATAGCTTATACCCAAATCATCTAAATGTGACTTAAGCTGTTCAAAATGAACTTGTGATTCTTCGTCTAAATGCTCAAGCAATTTTGGAGCGCCTTCAACAATACTCTTCATATCCGGATTTTTAGTATCCAAAATACGCAAAGGATTAGTATCAAGCCTTCTGACACTGTCTTCATCCAACTGCTCTTTAAAGTCAGACAGATAAGCCACAAGCTTTTCTCTATAGTCGACTCGAGCTTCTTGACTGCCTAAAGAGTTGATTTGCAACTCAAGCCTTTCCAGACCTAACTTTTCCCATAAACGTGCGGTAAGAACAATTAATTCTGCATCAATATCCGCTGTTGCCAAGCCAAAGACTTCAACACCAAACTGGTGAAACTGACGATAGCGGCCTTTTTGTGGGCGTTCATAACGAAACATAGGCCCAGTGTAGAAAAGCTTTTGTATTTGATTGTGTGCCAAACCGTTTTGAATGACGGCACGAACACAACCTGCAGTGCCTTCTGGACGTAAAGCTAAGCTTCCGCCACTACGATCTTCAAAGGTATACATCTCTTTTTCGACAATATCCGTGACTTCACCAATAGAACGTGAAAACAACTCTGTTTTCTCGACAATCGGCAAACGAATTGAGCGGTAACCATACTGTTTTAAAGTCTGTTCTGCTGTCGCGACCAAGTAGTCAAATGCATCAACTCCTTCACCGTATATATCATTCATTCCACGAATGGCTGTGATTTGCTGTGCCATATTTATGCTGTACTCTTTTCTTTTACGATATTTTTAACTATTTCAGCCAAAAACTTCTACTTATTAAATGTAATCTTTACGTTTTAATGGCTATGACAACCGTGGAACATTACGGCTTATCTGTCATCCACGTTTTAAGTGCCTATTATGGTAACTTAAGCTGCTCTGGTACATCCATCTGACTTTCCAGTTGTACTGATGGTTTTTCTATCTGAACGTCACTTGGCAAAAGCCCTTTAAGCATAAATCCGAGAGCCAATATGATCACAATAAAGAACAGTAACTTGATAAAAAAACCACCGAGAAGAGGCTTCCCTACGGGTACGTTATAACGGTGTACTGAATGCAATTGATTCTGCGCTTCATTTTCTTGTGGGAAAAAATATTCATATTCTGTCTTATCCATTCCTAGGTATGTCGCATAATTCCGAACATACCCCCTTTCAAAAAAGGTTAATTCTGTCGGGACGAGAGAATCATCTTCCAACTTATTGAGCTGAGCGAGTGTTAAATTCAGCAGACCAGAGGCATCCTCTTTACTCAAACCCTTAGCTTCACGAGCCTCTACAAGCTTTTGATTCAATGGGATTTCAATCGTTGTATTCTCTTCGGTCATGCCAACTCCTTATCGCTTGTAAAGCCTGGTAATTACAAAGCTATTTTGTATCAAACTCTACACGATGTAGTGTACGTTTGGTTCGATCTGAAACCTTACCAGCCAATTGGCCACAGGCGGCATCAATATCGTCACCACGGGTTTTACGCACAGTCACTTGCAAACCACCCTCTTCCAGTATCGCTCTAAAGCGGTGAATCGCATTATTAGAAGAACGTTGATACTCTGTATTAGGAAATGGATTAAACGGAATGAGGTTTACCTTACAGGGCAAGTCTCCTAGTAACTCTACCAGTTGATGGGCATGCTCTAGATGGTCATTCACCTTATCCAACATCACATATTCGATTGTGACATGCTTCTTACTATGTCCGCCTTCAACATAGCGATACAAACTCGGCATTAGAACGGCAAGCGGATACTTTTTATTAACTGGAACCAGGATATCCCTAAGCTCATCGTTTGGAGCGTGTAATGATATCGCCAAACTCACATCTAATTCTGACTTAATCATGTCAATGGCAGGCACCACGCCAGAGGTACTAATAGTCACTCGACGTTTCGACAAGCCATAAGCGTAGTCATCCATCAAAATACGCGCGACCGGAAAGACATGCTTTACATTCAGTAACGGCTCCCCCATCCCCATAAAGACAACATTAGAAATAATTCTTTCTTCTTTAGGCTTACAGCCTAACGCTTTATTCGCAACCCAAACCTGGGCAATAATTTCCCAATTCTCCAAATTACGGTTAAAGCCCTGCTGACCTGTCGAACAGAAGGTACATTCTAATGCGCAACCCACTTGGGATGAGATACACAGAGTGCCCCTGTTTTTTTCAGGAATAAAAACAACTTCTATAGCATTATTATTATCAACTTCCAAAAGCCATTTAATCGTGCCGTCATCAGAATGCTCTTCAGCCACAATCTTTGGCGTGCGAACATTAGCAACCTGTTTTAATTTGTCGCGTAGCGCTTTGCTCAAATTGGTCATTTCGTCAAAATCACTTACGCCAAATTGATGAATCCACTTCATTACTTGTGTGGCACGGAAAGGTTTCTCACCGATTTCGGTAAAATAAGCCTGCATGGCCTCTCGATCCATACCCAATAGGTCAGTTTTTTGAACGACCTCCGTTTCAGGCTTAATAAGCGTAATAGGAGTCGATTGTGAAAGGGATTCTAATGTCATTATGGTCGATCACACAGTTCGTTTGGCGTAAAAAAGAAATTGATTTCACGTGTTGCACTTTCAGTTGAGTCAGAACCATGCGCTGAGTTTTCACGTACAGACAAAGCAAAGTCTGCTCGAATAGTGCCTTCAGCGGCTTTAGATGGATCTGTCGCGCCCATTATTTCACGATTCTTTAAAATCGCATTATCACCCTCAAGCACTTGAACAATAACGGGGGCTGAAATCATATAGTTAATCAGAGGTTCGTAAAACTCACGCCCCTTATGCTCGGCGTAAAAACCTTCCACTTCCTGTAACGTTAAACGCTTCATTTTAGAGGCAATTATACGCAAACCATTATCTTCAAATCGTTGCGTAATCTTGCCAATTAGATTTCTTGATACGGCATCTGGCTTAATGATTGAGAAAGTACGTTCCACGTTTCTATTCCTTAAATTTTTAATTGGGATATTTTAACAACTATTCGACCACCCTGCAGAAAAACAAAAGCCCCGGAGAAAAACGCCAGGGCTCTTTTGAATCAGAATGATACTCAAGACTAAACCGTGAATGATTCTCCACAACCACAACTGTCTTTTACCTTCGGATTTTTAAATTCAAATCCTTCATTTAAAAGACTCTCTTGAACATAGTCAATCTCCATACCATCGATATTGACAAGACTCTTAGCATCGACCACTAATTTGGTACCAAAGTACTCGAAAACAGTGTCTGAAGACTTTATTTCATCTGCATAGTCGACCACATAGGAAAAACCTGCACATCCACTAACTTTAGTAGACACCTTAAGTCCGAGGCCATGCCCGCGTTTTTCTATCATTTTATTGACGCGACTTGAAGCCGCTTCAGTGAGTGTTACTGCCATACTGTTCTCCTTAAGACCTTCACTTCATTTAACCAAATGAAATTTCTTTTGGACCATTTTGTTTTTTATCCATTACGTTTTGCAACGTAATACTTTTTAAGTAACCGTCAATCATACCACTTAAATCGTTCCATAAGTCATGCGAAAGGCACTCTTCACCATTGTGACAATCTTCTCGACCTGCGCATTTTCTAGCATCGACAGACTCATCAACGGCATGAATAATTTGACTGACTGAAATCTCATCCGCAGCACGACTCAAACGGTAACCGCCGCCAGGACCTCTTGCACTCAAAACTAATTCCGCTTTTTTAATTTCGAAAACAACTGCTCTAGATAAGAAAGAGAAATGCCTTGACGTTCTGAAATCAAAGACAAGGTAATTGACCCTTTAACTTGATTTAATGCGATATCAAGCATGGCGGTCACCGCATAACGCCCTTTAGATGTAAGTTTCATAATAAGCCTAAATTAAGATAATAGTTAACTGTCATTCAATTAATCAACGAATTCTATAATAACCTACTAAACAACTCAAGTATTATCGTTATCTTTAACCTAGATACATTCAAGTCGTAAGTGCAACAGTTTTAATTTCCCAGAACACCTCATTAGGTGTTCTGAATCCTAAACACTTTCTTGGGCGATTGTTGAGCTTATCAACAACCCAATCAATTTCTTCCTGAGTTACTTTATCGAAGTCTGTTCCTTTTGGAAAGAATCGTCTTAACAATCCATTGGTATTTTCATTGGTTCCACGCTCCCAAGAAGAGTAAGGGTGGGCAAAATAAAAATCTGTCCCAAGCTCTTTTGCCATCGTTTGGTATTGTGAAAACTCTTTGCCATTATCTGAAGTTAATGAATGAACAGGCCTGTTTAAAGCTCGTAATTGCTCAATGATGACAGCGCTAACGATGTCTGACTTTCTCGTGTTAACTTTAATGAAGCGAGCGATTCTAGATGTTCAGTCGTCGTGT
>VCMI01000076.1 GCA_006222135.1 Thiomicrorhabdus sp.
ACACGACGACTKASGAYTCAGAACACCTAATGAGGTGTTCTGGGAAATTAAAACTGTTGCACTTACGACTTGAATGTATCAGGTTAAACAATGCATTTTTAGATCACAGTCACCTATGGTGTGTCATACAGCAAGCGACAATCAGAAGTGTTTAACGAATGACATAAACAAGATGCAGTTAGCAAAGAAAAGCTTTACTGAATCAAAGAATCAAGAAGGTTCAGGGTATCGGCAACCACCATGTGCTAGATAGGATGATGTGCAACGAATCATAACAACCTGACTAAACCTCTCTTTCATGCAACCCATCACCAAAGGCGAACAAGCCCTCCTACCCCATCAGACTTAACTTAGATTAATGTTAGTAAAAGCTAGCCTGTAAACCTAACATGTCAAACGTAATCACCACCGCATCTAAATTCCATGCATAACAAGCAGATAACACCTTTTACCCACTCAGAATTAGCCCGATTTAATAAAGCATCAATATTGCGACAATGTGGGTGACTAAGAGATAGAAGTAACCAGGCCTGGTATATCCAAACATGGACGCATCAATGCAAGGCGCTACTGAAACTTTCGGATTTACAGTACTATTTACAGTATTCAAGGGTGCAGAAAGCAAAAAAGCCCAAGTAGATTAACTACTTGGGCTTTGAATTTGGCTCCCGATTCAGGATTCGAACCTGAGACATACGGATTAACAGTCCGGTGTTCTACCAGCTGAACTAATCGGGAATAGTTCATCAAACAACTCGTTTGATGTGGCGTATTATAGGGAAATTTTCAAACCTTGCAATACTTTTCACAAAAAAGTTTTCATTTTTTTACGCTTCCTATAAGCCTTGCAGAAGAAATAAACCTCGTAGCTAAAATCCGCTGTTCATATCTTCTTTTGACTCAAGGACTTATGATGCTAGTGCGCCTAATTTTTGCCTGTGACAAATCCGTGACGGATCCATGACACACGACTATTACGAAGCCAACGAATTGAACAACAGACCAACAATCAAAATTTTGCTGACTCTCCTCTGCTAAACTCGAATAACTCCCCAACCCCTACTTCCACTTGATTATACCGGACATGGCCAGGAACCTATTGCTAGGTGAGGCACTAGGCCATAATTTCTAGTGTTCGTCTGCGTAGTGACTAACTGGCTTAAGTTTAAACAAAGCCTTTTGGGCAAATACCACTTTCATCATTACTGTTTATGCCCTTTTAAATCTATTTCAGGTTCCACATACCTGAATTAAGTCTCACCCCCCTTTCAAAAAGCAAACCTAGAACCGGAATAAAAACCGGAACTAACACCTAAATAAAAACGCCTAAAATAAATGTAACTAATTGAATATTATAAAATAACAAACCGGAACTAGAACCGGAACTAGAATTGAAACAATTTACTCAAAACATGATAGAATCATTTCATAAACTTAACACTTAATCTGTACGAGACTCGAAGCGATGAATGAATTAACACCCTTTTTACCCAACCCTTCTTCAACCAGAATGCCTGAACTGTTGAAGAAGCTGGAGTCGCTTCATGTATCTAGCCAGGCCTTGTGTGAAGGGCTGCACCCCTTCGTCCTGAATGAAGTCAAAAAGAGCATCATTCTAGTAAACAACTACTACTCAAACTTCATTGAGAGTGAAGGGACTCATCCGGCAGATATTGTAAAAGCGATGCAGTACGAATTCTCGAACAATCACGATCAGCAGAGAAAACAACGGTTGGCACTTGCCTACCGTGAAGCGCAGCTTTTAATCTTAGAAGAACCTCTTGAAATAGATTACGCACTTGATGGCAAAATTAAGGAACTTCATCAAACGTTCTACGGCTCCGATTCTCTATTAGATGAACAACGTGTTGTGACGGACAAGCATAGTAACCAACACAGGATTGAACCAGGTGAATTCCGAGCATTGAATGTTGAAGTTGGCCAACACCTAGCACCACCTCCTGAAGAGATTCCAAGACTATTCAGAGAGTTCTTTGCTCACTATCACTACGATGACAAAGACCTAAGGATCAAACAACTTTTGAAAGCTTTTGCGGCTCACCATCGTTACATGTATATCCATCCATTTCTAGACGGAAATGGCCGTACCGGCCGTTTAATGACCGATGGGATGATTAAGCAGGCGCTTCCGGAAAGCTATGGCCTATGGTCGCTATCAAGGGGGCTAGCAAGAAACAATGATCGATACAAACAATTCTTGGCCAGAGCAGATCAGCAAAGACAAGGCTCCTCTGATGGAAGAGGATTGCTCAGTGAGTCTGGACTCATTGAATTTATCGGCTTTATGACGGATATAGCGCTTGATCAAGCAAACTACATGAAAGGAGTGTTAAAACTAAATAAACTCCAGAAACGCTTACGGGATTACATCGCTTATACAGAGCAACCTATTCCACAGGAGTTTGAGAGAATGATTCCAGAGTTTTTGATTGCCGGTGAAATCCCAAAAGGGGAATTGCACAATATTCTTGGCTGTTCAGATCGTTATGCCAGAAAAATCGCTAAAGAACTGAAGGAGCTGGGCCTTATTCAAGATGAAGGGAAATTCTCTTCTTATAAAATGATGTTTACCAGCGAGATGTTAAGCTTTGTTTTCCCAGATTTAATCCCCTTTAAAGAGATGGTTTAATGTGGCTTCAAAATCCATTTAACAGCGTAATTTATATTTCATCCAAACAAGCCAGACGCCTTAAATCACCGTAAAAACTGACTAGTGCCTCAGAAACCATTCTCACATAGGTATCAAAAGCATTGGCACTCCAGGCGTGCCAATTGCTTATACAAAAGATAAATTCCTAATTTCCCCCAGTTTAGGTACGTCTTATATTAGAATGTTACTTATTATAATATTTAGTAAATGTCCTTACCCAACTTCTAAAACTATAGAGAGCTCTTATGCCTATCAAAAAAATTGTAATCCCAGTAGCGGGTTTAGGTACCCGTTTTTTACCCGCCACTAAAGCAATCCCGAAAGAGATGATTACTTTGGTTGATCAACCTTTAATCCAATACGTTGTTCAAGAAGCGGTGAACGCTGGGTTTACAGATATTATTTTAGTCACCCACTCTTCTAAGCAAGCGATCGAAAATCATTTTGACCACCATTTTGAGCTTGAAACCACTTTAGTGAATAAAAAGAAAACCGCTCTACTGGAAACCCTTAGAAACATTATTCCTGATAACGTTAATATTATTTCAGTTCGCCAACCTGAACCTTTAGGGCTAGGCCATGCTGTTTTGTGCGCGGCCGCGGTCATTGGCGACAATGATTTTGCCGTGATGTTACCCGATGTCATTCTAAACAGTGAGTCAGTCGACTTAGCTAATATGGTCAAGGCATTTATCCGTTCCAACCAAAGTCAGATTATGGTTGAGCCTGTCCCAGAGAGTGAAGTGGATAAATATGGCATTGCCGACTGTATGGGTAAAACGCTAAACCCAGGTCAATCACGCCGTATGGTGGGGGTTGTTGAGAAACCGTCCTTAGATAAAGCTCCTTCTAATTTATCTGTGACAGGAAGGTATGTTTTAAGCAATCGCATTATGAAGCTTTTAGAGACGACACCTAGAGGTGCGGGTAATGAAATACAATTAACGGATGCGATTGCGCAGTTAATGCAAGAGCAGGATATTCAAGCATATTGCTTGGAAGGTCAAAGCTTTGATTGTGGTGATAAAATGGGCTATTTAAAAGCGACGGTGCAGTTTGCCTTAAAGCACCCTGAAGTCGGTGAAGATTTTGGACGCTGGTTAAAGGATTTTATGCAATGATTGAGACCCAAGCATTCTCTAAATTAAAACCATTAGCGGAATCTATTAAACAAACGCATTTAAAGAGTTTGTTTACAGATGACGTTAATCGTTTTGAGCAGTTTCATGTTCAAACTGAACACCTTCTTTATGATTTTTCTAAACAAAAAATAGATAGCGAAGTTCTGCAAGAGTTGCTTAACCTCGCGACCGAGTCTGATCTTCAACCCTGGATTGAAAAACTGTTCGCGGGTGAGAAAATTAACCAAACAGAGGATCGCGCTGCTTGGCATACGGCCTTAAGAGATATTAACAATCCTTTACCAGAAGTTGCACAACAGTGGCATAAAATGGAAGATCTTGTTGATTTAATGCACTCGCATCAACTGCGGGGTTTTTCAGGAAATGCGATTACCGATGTTGTTAACATTGGTGTCGGTGGTAGTGATTTAGGGCCTTTAATGATCACTTATGCCCTTGAATCCGACAAGTTATCCATTGCTCCAGATATTCACTTTGTTTCAACCTTAGATGCTCGCCAATTACAACGCCTACTGAAGAAGCTTAATCCTTCAACCACACTATTTATTGTTGCCTCTAAATCCTTTACCACGATAGACACCTTGTCTTTAGCAGAAACCGCTAAGGAGTGGATTGAAACCTCCTCTCCATCGGACGCATCAACTTTGCGTCATTTTATCGGCATTTCAACCAACCCGACCAAAATGACTGAGTGGGGGATATTGCCACAACTTCAACTTGAATTTTGGGATTGGGTTGGCGGCCGTTACTCTTTATGGTCCGCAATCGGTTTAAGCATCGCGTTTAAATTAGGCATGCAGGGGTACAAAGATTTACTGGCGGGGGCTCACGCCATGGATACCCACTTTAAAACCACACCTTTTGCTGAAAACATTCCGGTACTGCTTGGGCTCATTGGCATCTGGAACACTAACTTCCTGGATTTAACCGCACAAGCCATCCTACCCTATGACTCCAGGCTCAAATACTTTGCCAGTTATCTTGAGCAGTTAGAGATGGAAAGTAACGGTAAAAGCACACGTCGAGATGGCAAGGCGACCACCTATCGAACTTGCCCGGTACTTTGGGGCGAAGTCGGACCCAATGCGCAACACGCCTTTTACCAGTTACTGCACCAAGGCACTGAACGTGTCATGTCTGACTTTATTCTGTTCACCCAAGGCCAATCAAGTTCTGAACGCTCAAAATTCCATCACAACCTAAACATTGCTAACTGCCTCGCGCAAAGCAGAGCGCTGATGATTGGTAAATCCAGCAAAGACCTAAATAAAAACTATCCCGGTGACCAAGTCTCCAATACGTTGCTATTGAATCAACTGGATGCCTACCATTTAGGCATGCTGGTCGCACTATATGAACACAAAGTATTTGTGCAATCGGTGGTTTGGAAGATTAACCCATTCGATCAGTGGGGCGTGGAGTTAGGCAAAAAACTAGCCGTAGATATTTTGGCGCATATCGATACGCACACAACCGAGGAATTAGATACCTCAACCGCAGGTATTCTTAACACTATCTGGAAACAAAAAATGAAAATTAACGTTTTTGGTTCAAACATCAGCGCCTTAGTTTGCGCGGGTTGCCTGGCAGAGACAGGAAACCAAGTCACCCTTATTGGCAATAGAGATAAAGAACGCTCCGAACCAGGCCTGCTCAAATTATTAGACACTCAATTGGATGCCGGACGCTTAGAATTCTCTACTGGTTATGATATCGATGCCGATTACCAAATCATATCCCTTGAACCCGGTAACTGCTCAGAAGCGAAATTAATTGCCAAATCTTTAGCCGCTGGAACAAACGCTAATACCTGCTTAATCGTCCGCTCTAACTTTACGATGGGGACGTTTAAAACGATTACTGAACTCTCTCAAAAACCTTGCATTATGAACCCAGACTTTGCACCAGAGGGACGTGCAATCGTTGGTTTTATGCGACCGGATAGAATCATTATTGGGAGCCATGCACCTCAAGCAATCAAAAGCTTTAAGCGACTATTCTCGCCATTCAATCGCAACCACAATGTGATTATCGAAATGTCTCCAGAATCCGCCGAATTGACGAAATATGCGACCAATGCCATGTTGGCCACACGTATCTCTTTAATGAATGAATTAGCACAGGCCGCAGAGCATCTTGGCGCGGACATTGAAGAAGTTCGTCAAGGACTGGGGGCCGATCAGCGTATCGGACAAGCTTATTTATACGCCGGCACAGGCTTTGGTGGCGCTGACTTTGAAATTGATTTATCGCGTATTCAGAAAATCATTCATGATTCGGGTTCTGAAGAAGGTCTGTTGAAAGCGGTTAGTTTAATTAATGAGCAACAAAAAGAAGTTTTATTTCGTAAAATCTGGCAACATTTTAACTGCCAACTGGATAATAAAACAGTCGCTCTTTGGGGGGTTAGTTACAAACCAAACTCCAATTCAATTGAAGGCGCACCGAGTCTCTCTTTAATTAAAGCGCTGCTTAATCAAGGCTGTTCTTTAAAGATATTTGACCCTATGATTGAGACGAACTTTACCATGTGGATGCGTGAAACATTACCGCTAGAGCAACAAAAACGAATTGAAATTTGTGCTGATATGTATGAAGCGACAGAACAAACTGATGCGCTTTGCGTGATTACAGAATGGCAATTGTTTTATTCTCCAAATTTAGACACTCTTAGGACTAATATGCGCACCCCTATCATCCTCGATGGGCGTAACCTATACGATAAACAGTGGCTGGAAGAGAATCAATTCATCTATTATGGCATTGGACGATAACCTCCACTTTTTACCTAAATCGATTATTAATCACTGCAAACTGAACTGAAAGAAATTTTAAATGACATTAAAGACTCAAAAATAAGCTGCTTTAAAGCCTACGATATTCGTGGTCGCGTACCTGAAGAACTCAATGCAGATCTCGCCTACCAAACCGGTCGCGCTTTTGCGGCTCAACTTAGTCCCAAGCAAGTCGTGATTGGCTATGACATTCGTTTAGAAAGCCCTGAAATCGCCAAAGGACTCATGCAAGGCCTCGTCGATTCAGGTGTGGATATCATTGATATTGGGCTTTGCGGTACCGAAGAAATCTATTTTGCAACGCCTTTCTATAAGGCGGATGGCGGCATTATGATTACCGCCAGTCATAATCCAAAAGGCTATAACGGCATGAAACTGGTGGCGTCTGGTTCAGTGCCTATCAGTGGCGACTCTGGTTTAAGAGACATTGAACAACGTATTATAAAGAATCGTTTTGGGGACATAGTTGCGGAAGCTGACAAAGGCAATATCTATCAAAAGCCGAGTAAACAGGCCTATATTCAACACCTATTGACCTATGTCGATTTAGACCAATTGAAACCTTTAAAATTGGTGGTCAATGCGGGCAATGGCTCGGCGGGCCCGACATTTACCGAGTTGGCAAAAGAACTGCCCTTTCAAGTCACGACGGTCAATCATGAAGCAGACGGCCACTTTCCTAACGGTGTGCCCAATCCAATGCTTATTGAAAATCGAGCCATCACGACTGAAACGGTTATTCAGCAGCAAGCGGATATGGGGATTGCTTGGGACGGTGATTTTGACCGTTGTTTCTTATTTGATGAAAAGGGACAATTCATTGAAGGGTACTATTTGGTTGGCTTACTCGCGGAAACCATTTTGGCCTCTCACCCAGGAGAAAAAGTCGTACATGATCCACGCCTGACTTGGAACACGATTGAGCAAGTTGCTCAAGCTGGCGGCATTACTGTGCAATCCAAAACTGGCCACGCTTTCATTAAAGAACGCATGCGTAAAGAAGATGCCGTTTATGGCGGCGAGATGTCTGCACACCATTATTTTAGAGACTTCTTCTACTGTGATAGCGGCATGATCCCTTGGTTGCTCATTGCCGAACTGATCAGTAAAACAGGCAAAACTTTATCAGAACTCATCTCTGAAAGAGCTAAGGCATATCCTTGTAGCGGTGAAATAAACTATACCGTGCAGGACAGCCCAACCATACTGGCGAATGTTCGAGCACACTTTGCAGCTGAGAATCCAACCCTTGATGAAACCGATGGCTTGAGTTTGGAATTTGCCCAATGGCGCATGAATATTCGTGCTTCGAATACCGAACCGCTCTTAAGGCTCAATATCGAATCTCGTGGTGATCCGGATTTAGTCGCGCAAAAAGTTAAAGAGCTTGAAGCCATTATATTGGCTTAAAAATAGAGCTTTAATTCCAACTTAAAGCCTGCCATACACATAGTAATACCGTGATTACCGGCGAGTCATTTTCAGATTAGTCGTTTTCTTACCGCATAATATTTTATAATCCCCCCTACTGTCTTTACCTTTCAAACCATGCACTCAAAGCGACTCACCAAAGAGTCTCGCAATTTAGAGTCCATTAAAAGAGTTCAATTATGCTGAGTTATTTACACTCTTACCATGCCGGTAATTTCGCAGATGTTTTAAAACACACGACCTTAGTGCACGCTTTAGACTATCTGACGCAAAAATCGGCGCCTACTTTTTATCTAGACACCCATGCGGGTCCTGGAATGTACAGACTCGCCGATGATGAAGCACAGAAAAACTGTGAATATAAAAATGGTATCGCGAAACTTTGGAACGAAACGGATCTGCCGGATGCAGTGGTACGATATAAAGAAGTGATTGAAGCGTGCAATGCGCTTGAAGGCTCTAAAAAAGATTTGCAACTCTACCCCGGCTCTCCGTGGATTGGAGCGCACTTGCTACGTGAACATGACCGATTGAGTTTATGTGAACTGCATCCTCGAGAACAACAAACTCTAATCCAGAATTTTAAGTCTGATCGACGGATCAAGATTTTCCCTAAAGATGGTTTTCAAACGGCTATCGGTGCTTTACCGCCTAAAGAGCGACGAGGTTTAGTTTTGATTGATCCGCCCTATGAAGTCAAACAGGATTATGAGCGTGTCGTTGAGGTCTTAATCGCATCGCATAAACGCTTTGCGACAGGCTCTTATGCAATCTGGTACCCAGTCGTTAAACGAGACCAAATAGACCGTATGATAAGAGCGATTAAAAATAGTGGCATTCGTAATATTCAGCTGTTTGAACTCGGACTGCAAGCCGATACGATTGAGCGAGGCATGACATCAAGCGGTATGATTTGGATCAATCCACCTTGGACCTTGTGGCAGGAGATGCAGCAAACTCTGCCTTACCTTGCCCACAAACTAGGTGGCAAGCAAGGCGTTTACAAAATGCAGCAACTGGTCGCGGAATAGATTCCTCTAGGACTGTTTGGTTCAGTGAAGTTGTTTAGCCGAACCGTATCGGGACAAACGGCTTTAAATTGGTTTACAGTGAAATTAGCGGGCTCTCTGTAACCAGACACTGGCGATTAATAATAAGACAATCGAGGGCATAAACGCCCCTAACATCACAGGCCAGTGATAGACCACAGTTAGGCTCCCTACTAACTGATTTAACAAATGAAAACCCATTCCCAACAACACGCCTAAAAAGACCCGTTGCCCCATACTGACTTGCCTGATTGAACCAAAAATCAAGGGAAAGACAATCGCAATCATGGCGATGACCATAATCGGCATGGAAATTTTTCGCCAAAACTCCAACTCCTGGCCACCCGCTTCTAAATCATTCGCTTCTAAAAACTGAATATATTGATAAAGATCCCAGGCACTTAAATATCGCGTTTCTATGTCTAAGTTTCGTAATTCATCTGGCGTTAATGGAAAGTTAGAGATCATGGTCTTCGCTCTACTGACGCCCAGCTCTAACTGTGGCGGCACTAATGTCTCTGATTCAATCTGAGGTGTTACAAAACTGAGTTGCTGTTGGAAGGCATCTTTAAACAGCCACTGCCCCCCTTTATAACTGGCCTTTTTTATTTGCGACAATTCACTTAATTGCCCATCTTCTAGTTCATAGATGGTGATCTCTTTCAGTTCGGTACTCGACAGTACCCGTTCGACATGAATATAACGACTTGCGTCTTTTACCCAAAGACCGTCTTTTGAACCCACCGAAAAACTTTGATGTAAGGCCTCTGCACGCATCTTTTTAGCATAAGCTTCACTCGCGGGGGCAACCCACTCACCGACCATGGCAATCACCAGCCACATCAATAAAGCCGTTTTTAATACGGCCCAGAGAATTCTTTTAATAGACCAACCCGTGACCCGTAACACCGTTAATTCAGACTGGTTTGCTAAACTGCCTAACCCCATTAATGTCCCAATAACGAGCACAATAGGGAAGATTTCATAGCTGTAAACAGGGAGTTTCAACAGTGTATAAAAAGAACCTAAGGCCAGTGTATAAGTATCGGTTAATTTAGCCACTTGATTCATAAACTCAAAAAAACCAAAAATCACCAGTAACACCAACATCACTAATAAGGTGTAGCTAACGACAATACTGGCTAAATAGCGTTCAATTCGATTCATCGTTAATCCTCATTTTCCGAGAGTCTTATCTTTTGAGGGAAGGAGCCTTTATTAGGTTTCGTACTAGGCTTTATCTTTGACAACAATTGGAGATTAAGTTGCCTAAAATCGACTAAAGCCAATATCAAAAACAAAAGTGGAATAGGCCATAAACCTACCGACACAGGCCAGCTCCCCTCCGTCAATCCGTCTCGACCAACCATTAAAAGCTGGTTGTAGATAATGTAAAGCACCAGCGCAAAAACACCTTAGCAAAACGCCCTTGCCTTGGGCCTGTCCGGCTCATTTTCAGACCAATCAAACCCAGTACCAATACACCAAAAGGTGTGACTAGACGCCACTGCAGTAACGCCTGATGCTCTAATGAATCAGAGGCCCACAAAACATCCGTACCAACTTCAAACTTAGCAGGCCTGGTCGGTTGAGCACTCAACTCAGGTATTAGCACCTCAAAACGTTTGAATGCTTGAACCTCGATATCCCCTGAGGCTGTTTTTGCATGGTCATGCATCCCTATGTAACTGTAACCGTCTTCCAACGCTAATATCAGCCTGCCATCAACCCATTCGAATCGCCCTATGGGCGCGACTAAAATAAGGTCTTGCTCTGCATCTTTCACTTGAGATTGACGTTGAATCCAAATATTAGAAAGCTCGCCCGAATCTGAAATCGACTTGGTATAAAACACGCCCGCTTCATTCGGTAAGGTATTAAAACGACCTGGCACAAGCCCAGAGATTGGGGTAAGCGTTTGCGCCTCTCCAATAATGGTGCGTTCGGTTTTATAACTCCAAGGCGTGACCACCAAAGAAATCCAGGCCGTCACCAATACTAAAGGAATCAGAAAAAACAACACTCTCTTTTGAAAATATTGCGGAGAAATTCCACAACTGCTCATGATCACCATCTCATGGTCTTGATAGAGTCGGCCGATTGTAAGCATCACACTTAACAACGCCACTAAGGGCAAAATCACCTCGAGCGCAGGTGGAATCTTAAGCAACAACACTTGTAAGACTAATGAAGAAGGAATTTTACCCTCCACGGCCATCGCCAATAACTTAGTCGCCTCTGAACCAAAGGTAATAAGAAGCAATACAGTTAATACTGCAAAAAAAGTCTTTAGCAATTCCATATAAAGGTATTTGTCGAGAATTCGCAAAAGCGCTCCACACACGTTAAAATAGTGATCATCAATTTTTAATATAGTCATTATACAAACAAAAAACGTAGAATGACTGTTTTAAACAAACCTGTTCACCAATCTGAATCCTCGATTTTAAGGGCTAAAACCATGAAACACATTCAATTTGCATTCAATACCTCGTTTACTAACCTGGATACCTTAATTCTACCTATTAATGATGAAGGCGAAATTATCTCGTTAGAGAATATTCTGCCACAGCAATCTGCTTTGAATGAATTAAGTAAAAGCCTCGCGAAATCGGGTGACTTCAGCGGAAAGGTAGGCAAAACGTTACTCCTCGTTAAACCAGCCGGTATTGAAATTCAAAGAGTGTTGTTAGTTGGTTTCGGAGCCAATGACAAACTGACCACTAAAGGCTATCTAACCTCAATCCAAGCCGCGGCAGATGCGTTGGATCATTGTGGCGCGACTCATATTGCCAATGCCGCTATTTTTGCCAAGCCGGCCGCTGAAAGCATTGAATGGGCTGTGACCCAAAATGCACAAATATTTCAACGTAGCTTCTATGATTACAGCCATGAAAGCCGTGGTAGTCACTCGGTTAAAGAGCCTAAAGTAGAAAGCATGGTTTTCCCTTGCGAGGATTACACGACCGCAACACAACAAGGCCAAGCGACTGCGCTGGGTATGGCGCTGACTCAGGAGTTGGCGAATATGCCGAGTAACTTCTGTACGCCAACCTATTTGGCAGAAACCGCCATTCAATTAGGTCAAGAATTTGGATTTGATATTAATATCCTTGATCGCAAAGAGATGATTGAAATGGGCATGGGTTCTTTTATGTCGGTGGCACAAGGTGGAGATACCCCTCCAAAAATGATCTGCCTCTCTTATAACGGTGGCGATGCTTCACAAGCGCCTATCGCATTGGTCGGTAAAGGCGTGACCTTTGATACAGGCGGAATTTCATTGAAGCCTGGCGCGGGCATGGATGAAATGAAATATGACATGGGTGGTGCGGCCACGGTTTTAGGGGTCTTTAAAGCGTTAGGTGAACTCAAACCAAATATCAATGTCGTCGGTGTTATTCCATCGACCGAAAACATGCCTTCTGGTAGTGCCATTAAGCCGGGTGATGTCGTCACCTCCCTTTCAGGTCAAACCATTGAAATCCTCAATACCGATGCCGAAGGCCGTCTGATTTTATGTGATGCTCTAACGTACACGCAACAGACCTTTAAGCCTTCTAAAATAATTGATATGGCAACGTTAACCGGTGCTTGCATCGTCGCTTTAGGACATCATGTTTCCGCCATTATGGGCAATAACCAACCGCTCGTAGATGCTTTAACAACCGCGGGTCAAACAACCTATGACCGTTTTTGGCAGCTACCTTTGGGTGAAGAGTGGGATGAGCAACTGAAATCTAACTTTGCAGACATGGCCAATATTGGCGGACGTACCGCTGGGTCGATTACGGCCGCCCAGTTTTTAGCCCGTTTTGTCCAGGATGTTGATTGGGCTCATTTAGATATTGCAGGTACCGCTTGGGTCACTGGTAATGACAAAGGCGCAACAGGTCGTCCTGTTCCAGCCCTAGTTGAATATTTATTAACTGAAGCTAAGGCATAGATACGCATGACAGCGCCGCAAACTGAACAGACCGCTTCAGCCAACCTCGCAGAGAAGGACGTGCTGTTCTATGTCCTAAACAGCACAGAACCTCAGGCTAGGGAAGTTTTTTTAAACAAATTACTTAAAAAGATTTGGGCCGAAAAACGGCGCTGTGATGTGCGTTTTGAATCGGAGCAAGATGCCCTGCGCTATGATTTAACGCTGTGGAATGCACAACCACAAAGCTTTATCCCTCATAGTGTCGCTAAACAAGTACCGGCCTCTATTCAACTCTATGGCGAACAGATCGCAAAACCTTCGCGCGATGTTCTGATTAACCTGCATCCTGAATTTCCAGGCGTGTTTGAACAGTATCAAAGAACCATAGAGATCCTAGATCAATCCGAATATTTAATACAAATGGGGCGTGAACGCTGGAAGGCTTACAAAGCCAAAGGCATTGAGGCCACAGTCCATAAAATTGGTTTTTAGGTAGTCTCATTAATAGACTTTATTTCAACCACGAMWAAACCCGGCTTAAAGCCGGGTTTTTTATTTGATTTAAAGAGTGACCAGGCCTGGTAACAAGCAAAACTAATGAGCTATTGCGAGCGCAGCAATCCATTTCAAAACCACCGTCATCCTCTGGCTTGACCAGGGGATCTCACGCTGCAAAGAGAGATTACCGCGTCAAGCACGATAATGACGATATGGGCTTCACTCCTCAGCCTACGCTGTAAAACCCTGGAGTATTCGCTCTGCTCACCCCTAAAGGGGCCGCCTTGATCAGGCGTTCTTCACTCCTTCGTCGCTTGTGCCACGTCACTCCCTTCCTCGCAATGACAAACCATATCAACCAGGCCTGGCTGTCCTGCGGCTTTAAAAAACCATGTGAGCGTAGGGCATGTCCTGCGGCCTTACAATATCATGTGAGCGTAGGATCACTTTTAACTCATCACCAAATTAGGCTTAAGTTAAATCGGCTTGACGACGGTTTTTGACTGCACGACGAATTAAAGCAATAAAAATACCCAACATTAATCCCAATACACCAGCCACTGCTAAGATTAATGATTTTTTAGGTTTAATCGGTTCACTTGTTACCTGAACTTCACCAATAATGACTGTTGGTAAAATTTCGATCGAGCCATTTTGTTTTAACTTTGTAAAGATTTGCAGATGACGTTTTTGAATCATTTGAATCGTATCAAGTATATTCTGTTTAATCTTAACTTGATCACTGCCTGAAGAGCTGACAATCAAAATGCCTGAAACGCTTTTGACAGCAGAAATCCTCGCAGATGCAGTACCGGACAATAATTCAGCCGTTTTAGTAGCCGGTTCTATGGAACTATAAGGGGAGACTTCATCTTTTGTCTGTTGCACTTGTTGCACTTGTTGCACTTGCAGTTTAGCCGTAGCTTGATATATAGAAGGAGATTGCCAAATAAAAATAAATGCAAATCCTAATGACAATAAAAACAGACTTACTATCAAAATTCTCTGTTCTACCAAGCCATCCCACAATTCAAACAGATCAATCTCATCATCATTGATATTCATATTGTCTGCAGATTGCACTTTTGATTTTGAATCCATATCAATTTTTTACCTTTAGATAAATTTAGTTAAGCATTATTTTTATACTGCATTATACAGAGAGCCGTTGGTCATACGTAAACAATCCCAGCCATAAAATACTTTTTGTTCTTTTTATTTACTCTATTGCCTATAATGCATAAAGTAGTTGTTAGCAATCAAAAGGACAGGTTCATGGAAATTACTCAATTGTTAGAATTTAGTGTCCAGCAGGGTGCGTCGGATTTACACCTCTCTACCGGACAACCACCGATTATTCGAAAGGATGGAGATGTTCAGAGAATTGATGCGCCGAGCCTAGAACCAGAACAGTTACAAACGATGATTTATGACATTATGAATGATGAGCAACGTCGTGGTTTTGAATCTGAAATGGAAGCTGACTTCTCATTCGAACTGCCTAATATTGCGCGATTCAGAGCAAACATTTTCCAACAAAATCGTGGTATTTCGGCGGTATTCAGAACCATTCCCAGTAAAGTACTAACTTTAGAAGATCTCGACGCGCCTGAAATATTCAAAGAGATTTCTAGTTTCCAAGAGGTTTAGTTTTAGTGACCGGGCCAACAGGGTCTGGTAAATCAACGACCTTAGCGGCCATGGTTGATTACGTCAACAATGACATTCCTGCGCATATTCTCACCATAGAAGATCCTATCGAATTTGTACACGAGCCCGTCCGTTGTCTCATTAACCAGCGTGAAGTCCATCGTGATACCAAAAGCTTTTCTAACGCATTACGCTCGGCTTTGCGTGAAGACCCTGATGTTATTTTAGTCGGGGAGTTACGTGATTTAGAAACCATTCGTTTAGCATTGACCGCGGCCGAAACGGGGCATCTAGTCTTTGGAACGTTGCATACTAGCTCGGCGGCCAAAACCATTGACCGTATTATTGATGTTTTTCCCGCCGAAGAAAAAGAGATGGTGCGTTCGATGCTATCAGAATCTTTACGGGCCGTAATTTCTCAAGCACTTTTGAAGAAAACCACCGGTGGGCGAATTGCTGTTCATGAAATTATGCTTGCAAACACAGCCATTCGAAACCTAATCCGTGAAGCTAAAATCCCTCAAATGTACTCGGTAATTCAAACATCAACAAAAGCCGGCATGCAAACCCTCGATCAAAACCTTAAGGAATTGGTTAATAAAGGCTTGATAAGTTTAGAAGATGCGCGTTCAAAAGCCGCGAATAAAGCCAACTTTAGTTAACTTGAACAAATTGAATGGAGCCACAGAATGACGACCGATAACACTTCTGACTTACACAAACTTTTAATTTATTTCTCACAACAAGGTGGCTCTGATCTTTTCATTACCGCTGGCCGTCCTGCGACCATCAAAAAAGACCGTCGACTGATTAATATTACTGAAGAGAAATTGACTCCGGATGTCGTCACCAAGCTTTGTGTTGAGATGATGAATCACGACCAACTGGCCACCTTTCAGAACACACAAGAAAGTAACTTTGCATACCATATTTCGGGTATTGCTCGTTACCGTGTCAATGTGTTTGTACAGCGAGGGACAGCCGGCATGGTCATCCGCTCTGTGCATACTGAAATACCCGATTTTAACTCTCTTAATTTACCCGATATTTTAAGAGACTCCATTATGGAACAAAATGGCTTGATTCTAATCGTTGGGGGCACGGGTTCTGGTAAGTCAACCACTCTAGCCAGCTTAGTCGACTTACGTAATACAGAGCAAGAGGGCCACATTATTACGATTGAAGACCCGATTGAGTTTGTCCACTCCCATAAAAAATCGATTGTCACGCAACGCGAAGTGGGTGTCGATACGGACTCTTATGCCAGCGCATTGAAAAACACTCTTAGACAAGCGCCTGACGTTATTCTTATTGGGGAAATTCGTGCTAAAGAAACCATGGAACATGCCATTGCCTTTTCTGAAACAGGCCACTTATGTCTATCGACATTGCATGCTAACAATACCAACCAAACCTTAGATCGAATTATCAACTTCTTCCCTGCTGACCAACGTGACCATATTCTGATGGATTTATCCCTCAACTTACGCGCAATCGTATCGCAACGTCTGATTCCTAAAATTGGTGGTGGACTGGTGGCCGCCATTGAGGTGTTAATCAATACACCGCGTATGTCCGAGCTCATTTTTAAGGGAAAAGTATCAGAGATTAAACTACTCATGCAATCGTCAGGCGTCGCTGGAATGCAAACCTTTGATTCTGCTTTATTTGAACTCTATGAAAAGGGGTTTATCTGTTATGAAGATGCCTTGCGTGGAGCGGATTCGATGAATGATCTGAGGCTTAATATAAAATTAAATAGCAAACTCCCACTACCACAGAGTATGGAAAGTGGAGGCACAGCTGAAGCACCACAATTTAACCTAAAATCTTAAAAAGACCTTTGCACGTTTACTAGTCTTGCATTCTGTCTAACAACGAACTCGGTTTAATCCTTAAAACCGAGTCCGTCTTAACAATAGAAACGGCCTCTAGATGACTATTCACGTCTAACGTAGATCACCAATCCCTACCATACTGGCTTTTAAGGTCTTCACTTCATCTCTAAGGTGGGCCGCCGTCTCAAAATCTAACGCTTTAGCGGCTTTATACATCTCTTTCTCTAGTTTTTTCAACTGACCCAAGAGCTCTGCATGTGAAAGCGGCTTCTTAGGCGGTACATATTCACCGCTTTTTTCAGCCACCTTCGTTAACTTACCAGGCCTGGTCGGTTTAGACGAATAGGGTGAACCTTCTAAAATATCACTGACCTTCTTATTCAAACCTTGCGGTGTAATGCCTTTTTCTAGGTTATAGGCAATCTGCATCTCACGGCGACGTTCTGTCTCATCAATCGCAGTTTTCATAGACTTGGTGATTTTATCACCATACAGAATCGCTTTACCTTCCACATTTCGGGCGGCACGACCTATCGTTTGAATCAAGGCACGTTCAGAGCGTAAAAACCCCTCCTTATCGGCATCCAAAATAGCGACTAAAGCCACCTCTGGAATATCCAAGCCCTCTCGCAATAAGTTAATACCAATCAGTACATCAAACTCGCCTAAGCGTAGATCTCGAATAATTTCTATCCGTTCTACCGTATCAATATCAGAATGCAAATAGCGCACCCGAACACCGTGGTCTTCAAAATATTCAGTTAGATTCTCTGACATCCGCTTAGTCAATGTCGTCACTAAAATACGTTGACCCGCTTCTGCACGCCAGCGAATCTCGCCCAATAAATCATCCACCTGGGTGACGGCCGAACGCACCTCAATAATAGGGTCTAACAACCCTGTTGGGCGCACCACTTGCTGCACCATGGTTGAGCAGTGTTCAGCTTCGTATTTGCCCGGTGTGGCCGATACAAAAATAGCTTGGGGCATGCCTCGCTCAAACTCTTCAAACATCATCGGTCGATTGTCCATCGCCGAAGGCAATCTAAAGCCGTAATTGACCAAATTCTCTTTACGTGAGCGATCGCCTTTATACATTCCACCAATTTGCGGAATGGTGACGTGACTTTCATCAATCACCAGCAGAGAATTTTTTGGAAAATAATCCATTAAGGTCGGAGGAGCTTCTCCAGCTCCTCGTTTAGACAAATAGCGCGAATAGTTTTCAATGCCTTGGCAGTAACCTAACTCCACCATCATCTCTATATCGAGTCGAGTGCGCTCCTCTAGACGTTGCGCCTCAACCAACTTACTCATGGAACGCAATTCAGCCAAACGTTCGACCAGCTCAACCTTGACCTGTTCGACCATCTCCAGAACGCGCTCTTTTGGTGTGACGTAATGCGATTTAGGATAAACGGTGGCACGGCTCGGCCGCGACAAAACCTCTCCCGTAAGGGGGTCAAACCACGCAATGCTCTCGACTTCGTCATCAAATAGTTCAATGCGAACGGCATATTCATCCGCTTCCGCTGGGAAAATATCGATAACATCGCCCCGTACGCGAAAGCTACCACGCCACAACTCTATGTCATTACGTTTATATTGCATGGAAATCAATCTGTCTAAAATATCGCGCTGTGTAATCCTATCCCCCAAACGAATCTGCAGAATCATCTTCAAATACATTTCAGGATCGCCTAAACCGTAGATCGCCGAAACGGTGGCAATCAAAATAACATCTTCGCGCTCTAACAAAGCCTTAGTCGCGGATAAACGGAGCTGCTCTATCTGTTCATTGACCGATGAATCTTTTGAAATATAGGTATCAGAAGCCGGCACATAGGCCTCTGGCTGATAATAATCATAATAAGAGACAAAATATTCAACGGCATTATTAGGAAAGAAACTCTTCATTTCGCCATAGAGTTGCGCAGCCAATGTTTTGTTATGGGCAATAATAATCGTTGGGCGTTGCACCTGTTGAACCACATTCGCAATGGTAAAAGTTTTACCCGACCCGGTCACCCCAAGCAGGGTCTGATAGGCCTCTCCATCCGTCAATCCTTCAACCAATTGGGCAATAGCCGTTGGCTGATCTCCATTAGGAGAGTACGGAGAAACTAATTCAAACGATTTAGACACAATTATTCCTTTAAAAGCCTAGTAAAAATCCAGTAGAATAGGAGGCAATATTAATTAAACACTAATGCAAAGCGCACTTGATTCTATAAAGACTTTTTCCTGGCTTGGTTGCCAAACAAAAGACCTATTATACAAGTTCATTCATTCGCGGAGAAATTCAATCAATGGCTAGTTTATCTGATCGTGTTAATCGAGTTAAACCTTCCCTTACCCTTGTCATCACAGCCAAAGCCGCTGAGTTAAAACGCGCGGGTAAAGATATYATTAGCCTCGGCGCTGGCGAACCCGAYTTTGATACGCCAGAGCATATCAAAGCAGCGGGTATAACAGCGATTCAAAATGGCCAAACCCGTTATACCGCGGTCGATGGCACACCTGATTTAAAAGAAGCCATTCAAGCTAAATTTAAACGTGATAACGGTTTAGAGTATGCCATGAACCAGATTTTAGTCTCTTCTGGTGGCAAGCAAAGTTTCTTTAACCTCTGCCAAGCGATTTTAAATGATGGCGATGAAGTCATTATCCCAGCACCCTACTGGGTCTCATATCCAGACATGGCACTGTTAGGCGGTGGTGAACCCATTATTATTGAAGCCGGTATAGAGCAAGGTTTTAAAATCACCGCGACTCAACTGGAAGATGCGATTACCCCTAAAACCAAAATAGTCGTACTCAACAGCCCGTCAAATCCAACCGGTGCCGTCTACACCGTCGGTGAGCTTAAAGCATTAGCAGACGTTTTAGTTAAGTATCCAAATATTTTCATCGCCTCAGATGATATGTATGAACACATTATG
Source organism: Thiomicrorhabdus sp. (assembly GCA_006222135.1). GTDB lineage: Bacteria > Pseudomonadota > Gammaproteobacteria > Thiomicrospirales > Thiomicrospiraceae > Thiomicrorhabdus. Next base: position 19,945 of record VCMI01000076.1, read on the forward strand.
ATTGGCAATGTACCTTTTACCAATATATTGGAAGTCTGCCCGGAACTGACTGATCGTACCCTTGTTATGAACGGGGTTTCAAAAGCCTACTCTATGACAGGTTGGCGCATTGGTTATGCCGCCGGTCCTGCTGAGATTATTACCGGGATGCGCAAGGTGCAATCACAAAGCACCTCTAACCCTTGCTCGATCTCTCAGGCCGCGGCTGTAGAAGCGTTGAATGGCCCGCAAGAGTGCATTCAAACCATGTTGACTGAATTCAAAAAACGCCATACGTTTGTGGTCGAAAGAATCAATCAGATTCCTGGTTTCAAATGCATTGCCGCCGATGGCGCTTTTTACGCCTTTATGGATATCTCTGAAGCTTTGACAATGAAAGGCATGGCCACTGATACTGATTTAACAACCGCCCTTTTAGAAGATAAATTGGTCGCCGTTGTCCCAGGCTCTGCTTTTGGTGCAGATAAACATCTACGCATCTCTTTCGCAACCAGCATGGAAAATCTGGTCAATGCCTTAGACCGTATTGATGCGTTTATGCAAGGAAAATAAAGCTAAACACCTATAAAAAGGTCTATTCAGACTTGATTATCGCTTTACAAAAAAAGCCTCATTGATATTTTTATCAACGGGGCTTTTTTTCAATTCAATTAAGCACCTACATCAAGCCAAGTTTTAAGATAGCGGGCAAAGTAAGAACTGCTTGAACCCGTCATTGCAAGCAAAGCGAAGCAATTCATGGTTAATGTCTAAAGATAGCAATTCGCCGTAAGCCCTAGATTGCCACGTCACTATCGTTCCTCGCAATGACAAAATCCCTCGTCATCCTCTGGCTTGACCAGGGGATCTCACGCTGCAAAAAAAGATTACCGCGTCAAGCGCGATAATGACGATATGGGTTTCACTCCTCAGCCAGCACCGAAAAACCCTGGATTGCCACGTCACTTCGTTCCTCGCAATGACAAAACCTTAACACCCACGTATAACCACCGCCCGTCATTGCGAGCAAAGCGAAGCAATTCATGGTTAATGTCTAAAGATAGCAATTCGCCGTAAGCCCTAGTTTGCCACGTCACTATCGTTCCTCGCAATGACAAAATCCCTCGTCATCCTCTGGCTTGACCAGGGGATCTCACGCTGCAAAAAAAGATTACCGCGTCAAGCGCGATAATGACGATATGGGTTTCACTCCTCAGCCAGCACCGAAAACCCTGGATTGCCACGTCACTTCGTTCCTCGCAATGACAAAACCTTAACACACACGTATAACCACCCCCGTCATTGCGAGCAAAGCGAAGCAATTCATGGTTGACGTCTAAGGACAGCAATTCACCGTAAGCCCTAGATTGCCACGTCACTATCGTTCCTCGCAATGACAAAATCCCTCGTCATCCTCTGGTTTGACCAGGGGATCTCACGCTGCAAAAAGAGATTACCGCGTCAAGCGCGATAATGACGATATGGGTTTAACTCCTCAGCCAGCACCGAAAAACCCTGGATTGCCACGTCACTATCGTTCCTCGCAATGACAAAACCTTAACACACACGTAGAACCACCGCCCGTCTTTGCGAGCAAAGCGAAGCAATCCATGGTTCAATTCTAAACGCAGCAATCAGACACAACGTCATCCTCTGGCTTGACCAGAGGATCTCTAGATAGCAGAACTCCCTATAAAGGTTTTTCTTCGTGACTTCGTGTCTTCGTGGTTAATGTCTTTATGCTTGGATGGATTGCCACGTCACTATCGCTCCTTGCAATAACCTAGAGAATTACAAGTTTTTACTCTAACCACGAATACGGATAGCAGAACGCCCTATAAAGGTTTTTCTTCGTGGCTTCGTGGCTTCGTGGTTAATGTCTTTATGTTTAGATTACCGGATCAAGTCCGATAATGACGAAGTTGCGTCATTGCGAGCAAAGCGAAGCAATTCATGGTTAAAGTCTAAAGAGCATCTCTAACGCGCAAAAATACTGCAAATCGTGGCAAGCCTTTTTGCGTTAAACCGATATATTGAAAAGTAATCATCTCACCTACTTTGGGGGGATGAGCTCTTTGAAAATCACTCAAGCCACTGCCTATTTTAAGCAGTCGATCCTTTGGCTCAGTTAAATCCGTAAATTGGCCATCCATAACTTCACACTTTAAAGCACCGACTTTTCCAAGATACTTACCCTTGCCTGCTGTATACCCCTTTACCTGACACTCAGCGTCTTGCTTTAACTTCACCTTTAAGGATTCATTTGAGCGTCCCGTCTGATACAAACTTTGTGGATTTCTAACGACTAATCCTTCACCGTTCAGCGCCAGAACTCGCTGCAATTCGGCTTGCAACTGCGAATCGTCACTCACTTTAACCTGCTCAATAATGCGCAAATAAGGCGCCGGGAATTGTTTTAAATAGAGATTTAAAATATTCAAACGCGCTAAAAGACCACCGGATTGATTGGGTAGTTCAAAAATTTGAAAGGTAAGATTCCTCCATCCCTTATGCGCAGTTTGGGTATTTACGATTGACATGGTTTGTTCAAATTGGTGACGTCCTAACCAAAGTTCACCATCCAATTCGAAGGGTGGGAAGTTCTCGGTAAACCAGTCTGGCACTGCAAATGGATTGCCATTGCGACTCATTAATTGCTTACCATTCCAGTAAGCCCGCACCCCATCCAACTTTTCACTCATTAACCAACCATCGACATTTTGTCCCGCCACATACTCTTTTAGCAACAATAGATCTGGGACGAACTTAGCAACTTTTGAGGGAGCTAAGGAATGTTGAGTAGTGACGTTTGAGGTGTCAGATACCTTTGATTCGCTCGCATTTAAATCATTCGCATGCACTGGCAACCAGCCACATAAAAAGCTCAACAATATGACCAGGCCTGGTAACTTAAATTTACATCTTGCAGACATCTTTACCTCTCATTAAATAATTGCTTAGATTTAAAACGGTCGTCGTTGGCATCTTTTCTTTCAAAACGTCACATCGGTAAATATCAGAAAACAGGGCGATACATAAAACCTATAAACCCGTCGCTTAAAACAAAAAAAGCCCAATCAAATGACCAGGCCTGGTAGGAATTAATCAACTTTTGACTTATTAGGTTTTCTCGAAAACCAGATCAACTTTAATCTTTTCTAATGTCTTCGCTCCAATCCCTTTCACTTGCAAAAGATCCGCTGGTTTTAAGCAAGACGATTCTTGACAGTATGTAGAGATCGCCTCTGCTTTGACTGGGCCAATACCACTTAATGCCGCAGAAATCTCTCCAACCGAAGCACTATTCACATTCACAGGACTCGCCAACACAGCCGCACTAAAACTAAATAAAGCGATTAATAAACTATTTTTCAATAACATAAGCATACTCCACTATGACAAAAATAAGACACCATTGTAAAAATGATGAAAATCCATCATAACAGAACACTTCATAAAAGTAAGGTGTAAAGCTAATTATATACGCAATAATATTAATTATTCGAGCAAATAAGAGAAAAGTAGACACTATCTTTTAGGGGATTACGGATTAAACCCGATAATGACGTCTTCTTCTAGATTACCGCGTCAAGCACGATAATGACGATGGTTTTAAGATTACCGGATCAAGTCCAATAATGACGATGAGTGCCTAAACTCGGTAATGACATCACTCACCCATACTCCGATTCCCCTTTCCTCGTCATCCTCCGGCTTGACCGGAGGATCTCACGCGGCAAAGAGAGATTACCGTATCAAGTACGGTAATGACGGTAGTGGGTCGATGCCCTATAATGACACCCTCTAGTCCATACTCAGGCACTTCCCACGTCATCCTCCGGCTTGACCGGGGGATCTCATGCGGCAAAGAGAGATTACCGTATCAAGTACGGGAATGACGGCGGTAGGTCGATGCCCGATAATGACGGAGTGGCATCAAGTGCAATAATCTCACGCTAGGGGATCAATCTAATGCTTCTTTTGCTAATGTTTGTAGATGAAGAAGTATTTTAATCTTGTCAGGTTGCGATTCAGTTTCAAGTCTTTGATTGACGTTTTTTAGAAGGATTTTCATGCCCTGCAAGCATTCCTCATACAATTCCAAAGCCTTTTTATTACTTAACACGCATGTCTCAATTCCAAAGCGAATCAATTTATCTTTGCTATGCCAGCGTTTAGAACCAAGAAGCGTTAAAGCAGGTATGTCATTTTGAATATAAGCCGTGGTGCTTACAATATCGTAAGCAGGAGCAATTTGAATTTGATGAATATTTGAATACAGTACCCCAAAGTTTTTAAGATGTGCATCGCCATTTTGCAATAAGTTATTCATCACTATCATCTTGAAAAATTGCACCAAGGAATCATACCTATAATGACTAGGACAAAAGAGTTGTAAGCTCTTTGCGACTTGCTCATAACAGTCGTCGTGT